>DALZRX010000063.1:0-12892 GCA_032015805.1 Achromobacter sp. | reverse complement strand
ATCGGCGCGGGACCGCTGTCCGCTTTGCTGGCCAGCTTCATTCTGCTGTCGACGCTGGCGGTGCCGTCCGGCGCATGGGCGGCCGTGGGGTTCTTCCTGTTCGGCGCGGGGCCGATCCTGTGGACCATCACGACCACCACGCTGCGCCAATCCGTGACGCCCAATGCGCTGCTGGGCCGTGTGTCATCCGTCATCGTGACGGCGAATTTTGGCGCGCGGCCCATCGGCGCGCTGATTGGCGCGACCTTGGCGGCGCGCTTCGGCGTGGAGGCATGCCTATGGGTATCGACGGCAGGGTTCTTCATCCAGTTTGCCGTGCTGTTCACGTCACCCGTGCTGCGATTGCGCAAGCAGCCGCAAGCCGTGGCGTCCTGAGTGGACAGGTCGTCCAGCTACCTTCGCCATTAGTCGACGCCGCGCCTTGTCCTCGCCTGCAGCCGATGCCGGCATCGGTCATTCGCGGCTGCGGGCCCGCGCGCTGGCTTCGAATTCGGCGGCCAGACCCAGAAGTTCCTGCTTGTAGTCGTCCAGGGTCCCGCGGTAATCATCCAGGTAAAGATCGCGGCGCGCCTTGCTCATCGCCTCGGAAGCGACGGCCTGCCTGACGAATCCCGCAAGCTTCTCTCTCACCGGCTCCGGAACACCTGTCCGCACGGCCACGCTGTAGCTGCTGTGAAACACCATGTCCGGCACGCCAAGTTCCGCGAACGTCTTCACGCCGGGCAGATGAGCGGTGCTTCCCGGCCGGCCGGTGTACGCCAGCACCCTGACGTGCGGATTGTCCTTGACGCTCTGCGTCGTTCCTATCGTGGTGAAGTAGCCGTCGATCTGGCCGCCAAGAATTGCCGTCAGCCCCTCTGCGCCGCCCTTGAAGGGAATGGGACGGTACTGCGTCCGCAGTCCCGTCGCCAGTCGCGTGGCCAGCGTGGAATAGGTGCCCACGCCCAGGTCGGCGACGCCGATATCCAATTCGCGGTCGACACCCTTCAGGTCCTCGAGGCGACTCCATCCCCGGTCGGCCGGCACGATGAATGCGTAGCTGCTCTGCCCCAAAGGCGCGAGGATTTCAAAGTCGGCAAATTCGTAGCCCGCACCGGGCGTCGTCAGTTTCGCGCTGTAGAAGCCCTCGGCATGGACCAGCAGCGTATACCCGTCGGCTGGCCGGCTCTTTACCGCCGTGATGCCGATTGCCGAGCCCGCCCCGGGGCGATTTTCCACGACGACCGGCTGCCCCATGATCGTTCCCAACTGCTGGGCAAACGCCCGCGAAATGGCGTCCGTGGCCGCGCCCGGCGGATACGGCACCACAAGCCGCACCGGCTTGGACGGATAGTCGGCTTGTGCGGTGGCGGCAAACGGAGTCAGTGCAGTCAGCACTGCGCCACCCAGCAACACAGGGCGCAACAAAGGGCGCAACAAACAGCGCAACAAACGACACAGCGAACGGGACGGCAGACGACGGCGGATGGCGAAAGGCATGATGGGTTCTTTATCTGTTGGCGCGCCAAAAAGTGTATAGATCGCTCGCCCATCGATTTACCCAGCATCCTGAAGAACTCTCCTGCAGAAAATGCAGCACCGGGGCATCGCCTTTACCGGCAGCGGCATCCGCGACTTCTCCGTTTCGCGCAGTTCTGATCTGCGCTTTCAGCTATAGCCAATCCGATCCGGGTACCTAGAATTTGGAGATTCCAACAAATCAAAAATTCCGGAGACGCTGACATGACCGATCCTCTTCCCACACGACGCGCCATCCTGCTCGGCGGCATGCTGATGGGTCTGGGAGTGAACGCCCTTGCCGCCCCGGGCAACTGGCCGCAGCGCCCCATCCGGCTGGTCGTTGCGGGCTCGTCGGGCGCGGGCGGCGACATCTTCGCGCGCCTGATCGCCGCGCCGCTGGCCAAGGCGCTGAACCAGCCGGTGGTGGTGGAGGCCAAGCCCGGCGCCAACGGCATGATCGCGTGCGACACGGTAGCCAAGGCGGCGCCCGATGGCTACACCCTGCTCTTCGCGCCCTCGTCAGCCATCCTGCTCAATCCCGTCGTCCTTCCCGCGCTGCCGTACGATCCGGAAAAGGACCTGCTTCCCATCGCCCAGGTCGGCGCCGCCGGGATATTGCTGGTCGCCAACCCCGCCACCGGCTTCAAGAACCTGGCGGACATGGTCGCCTATGCCAAGGCCAATCCGGGCAAGCTTGCCTATGGCTCGTGGGGAACAGGTTCGTCCGGCAACCTGGCAATGGAGGGCATCAAGGCGCACTACGGCCTGGACATGCCCCACGTCCCCTACAAACAGCTGGTCACCGAAAGCACCGACCTGATCGCCAACAACATCAGCGTGGGCTTCATGGACATCGCATCGCCGATTCCGCACATGCGCACCGGCAAATTGGTCGCGCTGGGCCAGACCGGCTCGCGGCGCTGGCCGGCGTCCATGGAGGTCCCCACGCTGGCCGAGCAAGGCTACAAATTCGAGGCGGACGGCTGGTACGGCGTCTTCGCCCCGGCCGGCACACCGGCCGAGATAATCGACAAACTCAACACGGAGATCTACCGCGCGCAGCACTCGCCGGACGTGCGGGAAAAGATCGAAGGCCAGAACATGATCATTCCAGCGGACATGTCTGCGAATGAGTTCGCCGCGTCAATCAAACACGACGCCGTCATCTGGCAGGGTCTGGCGAAAGTGGCCGACCTCAAAAACAAATAGGCCGCGCAGATGAACATGCCTGCCAAACTTCCCTTTGCTTCCGATGCCTTGCAGGGCCGCGTGGCCGTGGTGACGGGCGCGGCCGGCGGAATCGGCTTGGCCATTTGCGAGCATCTGCGCGCGATGGGCGCGGCCGTGGTGCAAGTGGATGTCAACGCTGCCGATTCCGCCGCTGATACAGATGGCCGCTTGAACTTGCGTTGCGATATCTCCGATCCCGAATCCGTCGCAGATCTGGCAAGTCAGGTGCGTGCCCGTTTCGGCCGTTGCGATGTGCTGGTCAACAATGCGGCCGTCAGCGCATCGGCGGTGGGACTGGAAGCGCTTCCACTGGCGCTCTGGGACCGCATCTTCCGAATCAACCTGCGTGGCGCGTTGCTATGCGCGCAAGGCCTGTTTCCGTTGATGCGGGATCAACAGGCCGGCAGCATCATCAATGTGTCTTCGATCTCGGCCCAAACGCCGACCCGGCTCGGCGCCTACGGCACGACCAAGGCGGCCTTGCAGGCGCTCACGCGCCAGATGGCTGTGGAGTGGGGGCCGCTCGGCATCCGCGCGAATTCAATCAGTCCGGGAATGATACGCACGCCGTTGTCCGAGGCGCACTATCGGGACGACGCGGTGCTGGGCAAGCGCATTGCCCATATTCCGGCGCGGCGGATTGGCTTGCCGTCGGACATCGCCGGCGCTGTGGCATTCCTGGCGAGCGATGCATCCCAGTACGTGAACGGGGAGGATATCGTGGTGGATGGCGGCTTCGTCAAAGCCTCGTTGACGAATCTGTATGCGGGGCCCTCGAACTAAGCCAATGCCCTCGCCTTTCCAACGGACGATTCCTCCAGGACGGCGGTCATCAGCGGCTTCCAGGAATCGATGTGCCGGGTAATCAAAGCGGCGATGGCCTCACATTGTCCCGTCGCCGCAAGCTCGATCATTTCGTAGTGCTCCGAAACGGACGCGCGCTGCCGCTCCACGCCCTCGGGCGAATTGATGCCGTATAGCCGCATGTCGGCTCTCAGGCCCATGATCATTCGCGTGAGCAGCGGATTGTTCGCGCGCGACACCAAGGCCTCGTGAAACTGGCGATCCGTTTCGATGTAGACCGCCACATTTCCTGACTTCACTGCGGCAGCAACCGCATCGGCCCGTTGAATCAGGGGTTCGGTGTCCGTGAGCCCCGCCCGCGCAATGGCGACGAGGGCTCCCGCCTCTAGCATGATGCGCACGTCAAAGTGGTTCTCCAGATCCTGGGGCGTGGCGGCTTCGACGCGAAATCCACGATTGCGCAAGGGTGCAACCAGGCCGGTGCGGCTCAATTCCAGCAGCGCCTCGCGCACCGGAGTCGTGGACATGCCCATTTCGGTCGCCAGCGCCGGGACGGAATAAATGGTCCCCGGCGTCGCTTCGCCGGACACGATGCGCGAGCGCAACTGCGCCAACACCGTTTCTCTCAAATTGGTGACGCCTTCCATATCGCAGCCCCTTCGACAAATCGAACTGTCACTATATCAAAACCCTTGCAGTAGCGCGTGACGCATTATATAAATGCGTCACGCGCTACCTAAAGCGCGTGCCCGGGGCCGAGGCGAGTTGGCCCACTGGAGACATCCATGGATGAACCGTTAAAGCGCCACGTCTGCCTGGGCTGTGGCTTTCTGTATGACGAAGCCCTGGGGTTGCCCGAACACGGCATCCCGCCGGGAACCCGATGGGCGGATATTCCCGATGACTGGGCCTGCCCCGATTGCGGCACCCCCAAGAGCCGGTTCGAAATGGTCGAACTGCCATACGCCAGCGCGCAAGTCGCTGCGCGCGCCCTCATCTGACGCCCGCCGGAAAATCATCATGAACAATGACTTTGTGCTGCGCGCGCACGAACGCGGCTTCGAGAAATTTCTGTCCACGGGAGAAGCGTCGAGCTACATCGCCGGCCACCCCGAAGGCATCCTGACCCGGCATTCCAGCTTCAACTTCGGCACCTACCAAAGCGGCATTCCGGGGTTTGGCCGGATCCGCGTATTTGGCGACGAAGTATTCAGTGGCGCCGGCAGTGGCTACAACATGCACCGCCACCACGACTTCATCATTTGCGCCTTTGTCCTGGCGGGCACGCTCACTCATGTGAACACGGTCGGCAACATCGACCAGCTCGGTCCCGGCGACTTCTATGCATTTTCCACGGGGTCTGGCGGCAAGCACTGCGAACTGAACCTGGCCAGCAGCGATCTGCAGGTGCTGTATCTCTGGATCCTGCCGGACCGTCTGCTGCTGCCGCCCTCTTACACACGCAGTCATTTCGATGCGATAACGCGCCGCAACCAGCTTACGCAATTGATTGGCAATGCCGACGGCGCATTGCCGATCAGCCAGGACGTATCGGTATCGCGGCTGGTGGCCGACAAGGCGATGTCTTTGCAGTACACACCCAAGTCCAACCGTCATGGGGTTTACGTGTTCATGCTCGACGGGCAAGCCAGCGCCGACGACATCACCTTGGCGCGCCGCGATAGCCGAGGCGTATGGGGAGATCACCCCCTCACCATCCAGACCGATGTCGAGGGAGCGGACCTGCTCATCATCGAGACCGTCCGCTAGCGTACGAACCCAGCCCCACATGCGTTGCAGGCGGCGCCACGCCGCCCCGCGCCGCTCGCGGCCCCTAAAGGGTGGCCAATGAGAGTGTCATGCCAGTGATTCAGCTTTATTACGCGAAGGACGTGCTCGATCCCGTCAGCAAAGCGGAGATGGGCAAGCGCCTGACGGAAGTCCTGTTGACGATGGAGGGCGGGGCTCGCACGCCAGGCGGGCTGGCCTTCGCGTCCGTGCTGTTTATCGAAGTGCCCGCACAGGACTGGTGGGTTGGCGGAAAGACCGACGACACGTACGTCAGCGCTCCCGGGCGCCTGCTTGCGCGCGTCAGTATCCCGGAAGGCTACATGAGCCAGAAGTACAAGTCCGACGTCCACGCGTCGGTGCACGCCGCAATGATGGAAAGCCTGGGCGCCACAGCCGGGGATGGAAGCGGTACGCTTGTCATCATCGAAGAAGTGACAGAGGGAAATTGGGGCGCTGGGGGGCATACCATCAGCCTCAGCAACATTGCACAGGCCGTCGGACTGGCGAAGGACGGTGACCGCTATCAGTGGGTACAGGCGTACTTCCAGGCCAAGGCCAGGCAGTTTGAAGCGTCGCGCTATCCCGCCGGTACGGGCGGACTGCTCCCGCCAGTGCCCGCCGCATCGCCGGCACAAGAGGAATGATCATGGCCTTCGAATTCATCCATTCGACGAAAGATGCGTCGCCCATCCTGATCCCCCAGATCGGTCTGACCCTGCGTGTGAGGGTCCCGCCCGATTCCACCCATGGGGTGCTTACCAGCATCGAAACCGAGAACGCGCCAGGCTACGGCCCCCCCTTGCACCGCCACCGCGAAACAGAGGTCTTTTACGTTCTGGAGGGCCGGTACCTCTTTGAGGTCGACGGCACGCGGTTCACGGCGGATACCGGCGACGTGGTCAGCGTACCCGGCGGCGCCGCCCATGCTTTCGTCAACATCACTGATCGGCCGGCTCGGCAGTTCATTCAGATATTGCCCGGCATGGACGCGAGGGCCTTCTTTCTAGGCCTTGGAGAGGTAATGCGCGACGGCAAGCTCGATCATGAAGCGTTGAATGCGTTCGGGCGGCAATGGCACGTGGAGTTTCTGGGTCCCCCGCTGCAACGGCAGCAAGAGGGACTTTGACGGCTGCAACGGCGCTTAGGCCGCTGAACGCTTACGCAGACCGATCATCCCCAAGCGACATCGGTTTCTGCCCTCCAGGCGGCAGGCCAAACAGCCGCCTGACTGCATTCAGAAACGCCCCATACGGCCGTCCCAGCACCAGCATCATCACCGCCACGCCCAACACGCCACGCACCAGCCCGCTGCCCGACGCGCCGCTGATCGCAATGATCGCGGCATAGATGGGCACCTGGAAGCTCATCAACGCCAGGCTGTCCCACAGCAACCGCGACACCCGCGTCTGCTTCGCATGCCGCATCACCCAGTCGCGCCACATGCCGTAGGGCCGTCCAACCGGGATCATCAATGCGCCGCCGATCAGGCGGGCGTGAAACACCTGCTCCCAGGTCATTCCAGCTATCCAGCGTTCGTTGATGATGCCGGTCGTTGTAAAGAACAGGATCAGCGCCGAGGTGTCGGCGATATAGGAGCGCGTGGAGATTGGCAGTCGACGCTTCACGTGTATTTCCCTTCCTTCTGTTTCGCTCGCGGGCAGCCGAATCTGTATCTGGCGGCGACCTGACAGGCCCGCTAGACTCCACCAATCCTGATCCTGAAGACCGCCCTCGCCGCGTCTGCCAACATGCTGAAAATCCTGGGAAAGGCCTCATCCATCAACGTGCGCAAAGTGCTGTGGACCTGCGCCGAGCTGAACCTGCCGTTCGAACGCGAAGACTGGGGCAGCGGCTTTCGCCCCACGTCCGATCCGGAATTCCTGGCGCGCAATCCCAATGCGATGGTGCCGGTCATCCAGGACGGCGACTTCATCCTTTGGGAGTCCAACAGCATCATCCGCTACCTGGCGGGCGAATATGAAGGTCGGCATCTCTATCCCGCCGAGCCAAAACGGCGGGCTCGGGTGGATCAATGGATGGACTGGCAGGCGACGGACTTGAACCGCGCCTGGAGCTACGCCTTCATGGCGTTGGCCCGGCAGTCGCCCGCGCATCGGGGCGAAGCCGCGATCGAGGCATCCTGCCGGGATTGGAAACGGTTCATGAGCATCCTGGATGCACGCCTGGCCGCCACTGGCGCCTATGTCGCGGGCGAGGCGTTCAGCCTGGCCGACATTCCCGTCGGGTTGTCGGTGAACCGATGGTTCGAGACGCCGTTCGACAAACCGGTGCTGCCGGCCGTGGCTGCGTATTACGACCGGCTGGCCAACCGCGAGGGCTACCGGCTGTACGGGCGTAACGGCACGGCCTGAAGCGGGACAAGGCGGCACGCCGGCCGACTCACCCGCGGCAGCCAACCGTTCGCCCTACTTCACCACCCCGCAAATCAGCCGTCCGCCCCCACCGCCCAGCGGCTCGGGCTTGTCGCTGTAGTTGTCGCCGCCGGCGTGGATCATCAGCGCCCGGCCCTTCACGTCCGCCAGCTTCAGATGCGGCGCCACGACCGCTTTGGTTGCGCTGCCATCAGCCGCGACAGTCAGGAACGGCAGGTCGCCCTGGTGTCCGTCCGTGGCCTTCGGCCCCTTGTGGGCCTTGGTGCCCTTGGGGTCAAGATGCCCGCCCGCGCCGCCGCCCGGGGCCGTCTTGCCATTCACCATGCCTGGTTCGCACGAACCTTTCTCGTGGACATGGAAGCCGCGTTCGCCCGGCGGCAAGCCTTTGAGGTGGGGCGTAAATTGCAACCCCTCCTTCGTGTCTTTCAGGGTGATGGTGCCGGCGCTCTTGCCAACGCCGTCAGGCGTCAGGAACGACATCGAGACGTCTTCGGCCAGCGCCGCGCTGGAAGCGCCCGCCAATGCCAGCGCCGTGACAAGCATCGAGAATTTCTTCATGAATTGCCTCCTTGAAAGATGCCCGCGAACTTGCGGGCGGCCGGCTGTGCAAGGCGCGCCTCGCACAGCCGGCGGCGCAAATGAAGATAGCACCCGCGCCGGGCGGTCCGCCAGCAAACTTCATTCCTGATACAAAGCCTAGCCGTTCACCATCAGGATCACCGCGTGCAGCAGCACGCCGATCAACCCGCCGACCAGCGTGCCGTTGAAGCGGATGTATTGCAGATCGCGCCCCACGCTCAATTCCAGTTCATCGACCAGATGACGCTCGTCCCAGTTCTTGACCGTGCGCGAGATGTGCTCGGTCACGCCCACGCGCAGCCGTCCGGTCAGGCGGCGCGCGCCGCCCAGGATGTGGTTGTTGATGGCCTCGCGCAGACCCGGGTCTTCGCCGAGCTTGCGGGCCAGCGCCAGCAGCGCGCTTTCCAGATGCGCGGCCAGGGCTGATTGTTCGTCCGCCAGGTCGCGCCGCAGCGCGGCATGGATATCGTCCCACAGGCCCTGCACATATTCCTGGACCTTGGGGTGGTCGATGGCGCGCTGCTTCAGGGCTTCGACCTGGTCGGCCAGCGCCGGATCGGTCTTCAGGCGTTCGATGTAGTTCATCACCCACGCCTCGTAGTCGCGGCGCACGGGATGGTCGGGCTCGGACAGCACATCGCGCAGTTCTTCCACCAGCGCGCGCGCCAGGCGGTCAGCCAGGTTGTCGGCGATGTTGTCGACCGACTTCACCACGTCGACCGCCGCGATGATGCGCGGCCACTCCTTACGCGCAAACTTCACAAGCAGGGTCGATGCGCGTTCCTTGACGTCTTCTTCGGCCAGGTAGCCCCCCAGGCGCTCCATCGCGGCGTCCAGCAATTCCTGATGGCGGCCATCGCGGGTCAGGAGACCCAGCACCTCGCCCGCAGTGGCGGCCGCGTCCCAGCGCCGCAGATTGCTGACGACAAACTCCTGGATGACGCCGCGCACGGCCCGGTCGTCCAGCAGGTCCAGGGTTTGCAACGCAACCCTGCGCGCCCCGTCGCTCAGCGCGCGTGCCTGGGCCGGCCGCGCCAGCCAGCGGCTGAGCCGCGCGGCCGGGTCGAAGATGCGGAGCTTTTCAATGAGCGTGTCGGGGTCCAGGAAGTGGTCGCGCACGAATACCGCCAGGCTGTCGCCGATGCGGTCCTTGTTGCTGGGAATGATGGCGGTGTGCGGAATGGGCAGGCCCATCGGACGCCGAAACAGGGCGACGACGGCGAACCAGTCGGCCAGCGCGCCGACGGTGGCGGCCTCGCAGAACGCCCGCACCCAGGCCCAGGCGCCCTGCCCGCCCATGACATGGCTGGTGATGAAGCCGCTGACCATGGCGACCAGCAGCGCCAGCGCGGCGATCTTCATGCGGCGCAATTGCGTGCGCCGTGCATCGATGGCCGGCGCGGATCGTGCGCCGGCAAGTCGGTCGGAATGGGAGGGTTCAGTCATGGAGGGTCCGGTGAATCGAGGTTCCAGCATACCAACCGGGCGCGGCCCGGCCATTGCAGCCGGGCGTGGCAGCCGACCTACTCGCTCAGGAACTCCGACAGCGCCTCCAGCCCTTCAATGTGATCGGCCACCACCTTCGCGATGAACGCAATGGGCACGGACAGCAGCGTGCCCCAGATGCCCCACAACCACGTGAAGAGCAGCAGCAGGATGAACACGGCGACGGCATTCATGCGCGCGATGCGCCCCGACATCCATGTGGTGACGACCACGCCCATCAATAGCGCGATCGCGACCGAACTCATGGAGATGGCCAGCGCGGGTCCAAGTTCCCCGAACTGGACGAGCCCAGCAACCCCCGTCCCCACCGCCGTCAACAAGGGGCCGAAGTAAGGGATGATGTGCAGCGCGCCCGCCACCACGGCCCAGGTCGCGGCGTTCTCCAGGCCAAGCCAACGGAAGGCCAGCCAAGACAGAAACCCCAGCGCCACATTCGTCACCAGCATCATCGCCATGTACATGTGGATCGAACTGTTGATCTGATCCAGCATGTGCACGCTGATCTTTTTCTGCGACAGCGTCGTGCCGGCCATCTTGACGAACTTGCGCTTGAACGCATTGCCCGAGAGCAGCAGGAAGAAGACCAGGAACACGCACATGGTGGCCTGCCCCACGAAAGTGGCCAGGCCTTTGGAGCCCCACAACAGGATGTCGCTAAACCCCCCGTCGGACTTGGCCACGACCACCCGCCCGCCCGGCTTCGGCGCGCCCGACTCCTGCAGGATGCTTGCTGCGTTGCGCAGCTTTTCCAGGAACGATCCGTCTCCGCTCAAGAGGCCGCCCACCGTGCGGGACAGCTTGCCCGATATTTCCGGGAGCGCATTGATGATGCCATTGACCTGGTCCTGCGTGACGTAGATCACGCCCACGATACCGCTCGCGATGGCCAGCATGACGATGATGGTGGCCAGCGTGCGCGGCACACGATAGCGCTCCATAAGCGCCACCACCGGGTCCAACGTGTAGGCGACCACGATCGCCATGACCACCGGGACGATGAATTCCTGGGCCGCCTTCAGGCCGAACAGCACAGCCAGCACCGTCAGCGTCACGAGGCAAAAGCCGCTGACGCGCACGAGCGGCGTGGGCGACGGCGGCTTGATGAGGCCCGCGTCCTGGGCCGTGACCTTGTCGTCGGCGGGATCGGTTTTTTTCCCCGCCGCCTCGGTCTTTTGATCGGCGACGGCTTCTGCCGCCCCCGGTTTCGGGCCTTCCCTCTGCGGCGAAGTGTCCACTGGCGTCGCGCTGTCCATCTTTCCCCTCACATCCGATTTGCGAGGGCAATCAGCAAGTTGCGTGCCCAGCCAGGTTCAGCCGCTGCTGACCGCCAGCAAACCCGGCTCCCCATCATGCCGCCGCTGCGCCCGCTCCAGGATGAATTCGATGATCATTGCAAGCGCCCGTGGATGGTGGCGATTGGGCATATACAGCATATACATGCCGCGCCCAAAGATGCTAAGGCGCCACTCGCTCAGGGCGGGCACGAGTTCGCCGCGCGCGATGTCTTCGTGCACCACGTAGTCCGGCACCACACCGACGCCCAGGCCCGACCGGATGGCATCGCGCAGGAACGCATAATTGCGGGAAATGACGGTGGGTTCCAGCACGACATGCTGGCGCGGCTGGCCGCCGTAATACGCGGACAGACGCAGCGGCCGGCCGATTACCGCGGCGCTGATGACGGGCGTTCCGGAAAGGTCTTCCGGACGCTGCGGAAGTCCGTGTTGTTGCGCGTAGTCGCGCGATGCGCACGCCACGTAGCGGACCTGGCCCAGTTCACGCGCCACCAGATGCTGCGGCGGCTCGGACATGATGCGCACGGCGATGTCGACCTCGTCGCGCAGCAGGTCCTCGACGCTGTTCTCGAACAGCACATCCAGCACGATGTCCGGATAGGTCTTCTTGAACTCCAGCAGCCAGGGCGTCATCACGAACTGCCCGTAACCGCTGGGCACGCTGAGGCGCACTTTCCCTTGGGGCGTCTTGCCCAGCGTCTCGACCGACTCGCGCGCGGCCGCCAGTTCATCCTGGATGCTGCGCCCGTGCTTGTACAGCTTCAGGCCGATCTCGGTGGGTTCCACTCGCCGCGTCGTGCGCCGCACGAGCTGCATGCCGACCGAGCGTTCGAGCTGGTTCAGGTGATAGCTGACGTTGGCACGTGTCATCTTCAGGCGGCGCGCTGCCTCACTGAGATTGCCCGCGTCCAGGATTTCGACCAGCAGGGTGAGGGATTTGGTGTCCATGGCGGCGCTCCTTGCTGTGCATTGTCAAATTTTATTGTCCGTAGTGTCAATTCTGGATGCCATTGTCAAGACATCTTTACTGGGAAAGAATAAAGCCATAAAAGACGGGCCGCCCCTGGCCTGCCAGATTCCGCTTGCGCGGCTTTCGGCGCACCGGCATGCCGGTGCGCTGTGCGAGCAGCAAGCAACATCGGAGACACTGTCCATGACAGACAGCGCAAGCACCGGCGCGGCCCAGACGCGCCGCTACGAAGACATCCTGGTCGTCGTCATCGATCATCCCCCCGTGAACGCCCTGAGCGCCGCCGTGCGCCGGGACCTGTCGGACGCCATCGCGCAGGCGCAGGCGGACACGCAGGTTCGCGCGATCCTGCTATTGGGCGCCGGCAAGAACTTCATCGCAGGCGCCGATATCCGGGAGTTCGGCAAGCCTGCGCAGCCGCCCTTGCTGCCAGACCTGTGCAACCAGATTGAAGCCAGCGCCAAGCCTGTCGTCGCGGCGCTGCATGGCGCAACGCTGGGCGGGGGCCTGGAGATCGCACTGGCCGCACACTACCGCGTGGCCCTGGCCGGCGCCAAGCTCGGCCTGCCCGAAGTGAATCTGGGTCTGTTGCCCGGCGCTGGCGGCACGCAACGCGCGCCCCGCCTCATGGGCGCGAAGGCCGCCCTGGACCTGATGCTGACGAGCAAGCACCTGCCTGCCGAATCCGCCCTGGCGGCGGGACTGGTCGACGCGCTGTCCGCCGAAGAGGATCCGTTGGACGCGGGCCTTGCCTACACGCGCGAACTGCTGGCCCTGAACGCCGGTCCGCGCCGCACGCGCTTTGCCACCGAAGCGTTGGCGGA
>DALZRX010000062.1:0-13132 GCA_032015805.1 Achromobacter sp. | reverse complement strand
CGGGCCGTGCCCGCCGCGGGGTCCGTGGTCACCCTGCCCAGCATTGCCGTGACCGGCGCCGCCGACCGTCCCGCCGACGACGGCTTCGTGGCGCTGCGCTCGTCGGGCGGCACCAAGACCAACACGCCCCTGATCGAAATTCCCCAGGCCATCAGCGTCGTCAGCCGCGAGGAAATGGATCAGCGGGGTGTGCAGAACTTCAATTCCGCTGTCGCGTACACGCCCGGCATTCGCGCCATCGACTACCCCGGCGGACAGGGCGCGCCCGACATCTACCTGCGCGGCTTCCGGGCCTTCAACCTGTTTTCGACCTTCCGGGACGGCCTGCGCGCGGGGTTCAACCAGTACGACATTGATATCGAGACGTACGGGCTGGAACGCATCGACGTCATCAAGGGGCCTTCCTCCGTGCTGTACGGTCAGATCGCCCCGGGCGGGCTGGTCGACATGACCACCAAGCGCCCCACCGAAACTCCCCTGCATGAAATCGAACTGCAGGGCGGCAACTTCAACCGCCGCCAGGCCGCCTTCGACTTTGCCGGCCCCATGGACCAGGAGGGCAAGTGGTTGTACCGCATCACCGGCGTGGCGCGCGACAGCGGCACCCAGGTCGACCATTCGCCCGACGACCGGCTGTACCTGGCGCCCTCGCTCACGTGGCGCCCCACCGACCGGACCAGCGTCACGGTCTACGCGAGCTACCAGAAGTCCAAACGCGGCGGTTCGGAACAAAGCCTGCCGCTGACGGGCACCGTCGACGACAACCCGGCCGGCCGCTTCCCGTCGGACGTCTTCCTGGGACAACCGGACCTGACGCATTACACGGTTGAAAACACCTCGGTCGGCTACGACATCGAACACGCTGCCACGGAAAACTGGACCGTGCGCCAGAAGGCGCGATACACGCACGCCCACGTGGATTTCGTATCCAGCGGCGCGCGCAACAGCGCACAACTGACCGACGGCCGCTACTACACGTTCGGAATGCAGAACCGCCCCAAAGGCACCGACACCTTCCTGATCGACACGAATGTCGAAGGCCGCATCGCGACCGGCGCCGTGCAGCACACCGTTCTGGCCGGCCTGGACTATGGCTACTACTCTGGCCGCGAATCCCGCACGGGCGGCACCAACGGCACGGTCGACATCTTCAACCCGGCCTATACCAACACAACGACGTGGAACAGTTTCAAGTCGGTGGACGGCAAGAGCCAGGTTTATCAGACAGGGGTGTACGCGCAGGATCAGATGCGCTATGAGCGCTGGATCCTGACGCTGGGCGGCCGCTATGACTGGGCCACCAACAAGGAATCCAACTATCTGTCCGATGCGTCCAGCAGTGTCGATTCAGAGGCCTTCACCGGCCGTACCGGCCTGACCTACCTCTTTGACAACGGCATCGCGCCGTACGTCAGCTACTCCACGTCGTTCCAGCCTTCCGCGGGCACGATGGCGCCGGCGCGTGGCGGCGGCAACTTCGATCCGACCAAAGGCAAGCAATATGAACTCGGCATCAAATACCAGCCGCCCGGTTCCGACAGCCTGATCACCGCGTCCCTGTTCCAGTTGACGCAGCAAAACGTCACGACCGCGGACCCGGTCTACTCCGGCTATTCGGTGCAGGACGGCGAGGTGCGCTCGCGCGGGCTGGAACTGGAAGCGAAGACATCGCTTGCCGCTGGCCTGAACGTTGCGGCGTCGTACACCTACCTGGATGCCGAGGTCACCAAGGACAACGCCAATCCCATCACCGGTGCCAGCAAGAAGGGCCTGCGCCCCGCGTCGGTGCCGCGTCACATGGCCGGACTGTTTGTCGACTACACCGTGCGCACCGGGCCGTTCGCCGGGCTGGGCCTGGGCAGCGGCGTGCGCTATGTCGGGTCGTCCTACAACGCGGCCAATACGGTCAAGATCGGCGGATACACCCTGGTCGATGCGGTGCTGCGGTACGACCTCGGCCAGTTGAGTCCCGACCTGAAGGGCTTGCGCGCATCGGTCAGTGCCACCAACCTCTTCGACAAGCGCTATTTCACGCCTGGCTTCTACGATCAATCCGTCTTTTACGGAAACCGGCGCGCCGTGGTGGGGACATTGAGCTATAGCTGGTGACGACGTAGGTACCTGCGAGGCCTGCGGCGCGGGTGAAATCGCGCCGCAGGCCTGTTTCACATCCTCATGCCGGTCCTCGGCATCTGGAGGCAGTCACGCCTCAACTTTTTGCCGCCGGCAACGCCTTCAGCAACGCTTCGTTGAACCGCTTCGGGTCTTGCACCTGTGGCGAATGGCCAAGTTCCGGCCAGACGACCAGTTTTGCGTAGGGGATGGCCTTCGCGGCCTTCGGACCCAGCTCGGCGTAGTTGCCCAGGCGCTTGGCCACCTCCGGGGCGGCGGCGTCTTTGCCGGGCGCAGTGTTGTCCTTTTCGCCGATGAGCAGCGTGGTGGGCACGGCGATTTGGCCAAACTCGTGAACGACAGGCTGCGTGTAGAGCATGTCGTACGTGAGCGCCTGGTTCCAGGCGACGCGTTCCCGGCCTTCGCCCTGCACCATGCCGGCTGCCATGAGAACCCATTTGTCGTAGTCTTCGCGCCATTGGCCGGCGTAGTAGGTGCCAAGCTGGTACTTCTTCATGCCCGCGAAGTTGGCCTTGAGCTCGCGCTGATACCAGTCGTCGATGCTGCGGTAGGGCACGCCTTCCTGCTTCCAGTCTTCGAGGCCGATGGGGTTGGCGAGCACGAGGGCTTCGGTTTCCGGGCCGTACATGAGCGCGTAGCGCGCGGCGAGCATGCCACCCATGGAGTGGCCGACGACGCTGGCGCGCTCGACCTTCAAATGGTCGAGCAGCGCGTGCGTGTTCGCGGCGAGCTGGTGAAACGAAAATTGGTAGGCCTGCGGCTTGTCCGATTTGCAGAAGCCGATCTGGTCAGGCACGACGACGCGGTAGCCGGCCTGGCTCAGGGCGGCGATGCTGGCATCCCAGGTGGCGCCGCAGAAGTTCTTGCCATGCATGAGCACGACGGTCTTGCCGTTGGGTTTGGCCGCGGCCACGTCCATGTAGGCCATCGAAAGCTTCTGGCCCTGCGTGTCGAGCGAGAAGCGCTTGACCTCGTGCGGATACTCGAAACGCTCCAGGTTGGGACCGTAGTCAGGCACCTTGGGAGCATCCGCGGCGATGGCGCTCCCGGCCAGCGCGACGCCCGCGCACAGCGCACCCAGCCGAAGTTGTCGTGATAGTGTCATGCATGTGACTCCTGTTTTGACGCCGGCCCGCTGCCGGCGCTGTACAACAGAGACAGCAAAAATGGGGCCCGGGTTCCACCAAACGCGCCATTCATCCGGCCGCTTGGCGTACGCTGACGGGTGTCCAAGGACCACGAACATGCCCACCACCCTGCGAGCAATCCGCTCGGACATTACAAAGCTTCACGTGGATGCCATCGTCAACGCCGCCAACTCCTCGTTGCTGGGCGGGGGTGGCGTCGACGGCGCGATACATCGCGCGGCGGGACCAGACCTTGTGCATGAGTGCAGGCTGCTGGGGGGCTGCAAGACCGGCGACGCGAAGGTGACCGGCGCGTATCGCCTCTCCGCCCGCTTCATCATTCACACCGTGGGTCCCGTCTGGCGAGGCGGAGAAAACGGAGAACCGGCGCTGCTGGCAAGCTGCTATCGCCGATGCATGGCGCTTGCAGAAGAAAAAGGCGTCGCCTCCATTGCGTTCCCAAGCATCAGCACCGGCATATATGGCTATCCCATCGGCCTTGCGGCCCAGGTTGCCGTTGAGACCGTTCGCGAAAGCCTGTCGAAGGACTCGCCCGCTCAAGAAATCATCTTCTGCTGCTTTTCGGAGGAAGACCTGCAGCACTACGAACGTCTATTGAACGCGCCGCAGGCGTGACCGGGCGCTAGTCCCGCCGCCGCCACACGCTCGCCAGCCACGGCTGCTGCTCGCGGGGCAGTCCGTCGGGGCGGTAGTAGTGCTCCAGTTCCTCGAATCCGGCTGCATCCATCAGCGCGCGCCAGCCGTCCAGATCGTGATAGGCGCCGTAGCGCCCACGATTCCACCCCTCTTGATTGCCGCCCCGGGGGTTGGAGCTGAACAACACTCCGCGCGGCCGCAACGCCGCGCGCAGTTCGCGCAGCACGCGCGGCAGTTCCTGGCCCGGCACGTGAAACAGCACGGCATTGGCGAAGATGCCGTCAAAGCGCGCTTCCGGAAGCTGCAATCGCAGAAAATCCTGTTCCCACACCTCGCAGCCAGTTGCCGCCCGGGCCATCTGCACGAAGCGCGAAGTCCCGTCCAGCCCCACGGGCCGGTGCCCCATCGCCAGGAACGTCGCCAGGTCACGCCCCGGCCCGCAGCCCAGGTCCAGGATGTCATGCGGCGGCTCGCCCTCTATGTGCCGCAGCAAGGCGGCGATGTTCTGGCTGACATCGTGGTCCCGCGTGCCGGCCCGGAACGACTCGGCGTTCTCTTCGTAGTTGGCGAGCGTCAGGGACGTAATCTTGGCGAGGTCTTCAGGATCCAGGTGCATGGGACGATTGTGCATCAAACCGGGAAGGCCCGCGAGGCAGCGTCCGCCGTTCAGGGGAACGGCCGCGCTTTGATGAAATCGATCAGCGCCTTCAGCGGCGAAGGCACCAGGCGGCGCCCGGAGTAGTACAGGAAGGGTCCCGAAAACCGCGGCCACCACGGTTCCAGCACGGGCTCGAGCGCCCCGCTTTCAAAATGCGGACGCAGCCAGTCCTCGAACAGATACATGACGCCCACGCCCGCGATGGCCGCGTCAACGGCAAGATCGACCGCCCCCCCGATCTGCACAACCAACGGCCCCGACGCATCGATGCGGACCGATTCCCCGGCCCGCTCGAATTCCCAGGCAGGGGTCGCTCCGCTGGGAAAGCGGCCACGCAGGCAGGCGTGCTGCATCAGGTCGCCGGGATGCGCGGGCCGTCCCCGCCGATCCAGGTACGCCGGTGACGCCGCGGCCGCAAAGCGCTGCACGCGCGGGCCGATGGGCACCGCGATCATGTCCTGTTCCAGCCGGTCGTCGTAGCGGATGCCAGCGTCGCAACCCGCCGCCAACACATCGACGAAGCTCTCTTCGGCCACGACCTCCAGCCGGATGTCGGGATACGCCGCCAAAAACGCGGGAACGATGGAAGGCAGCACCAGCCGCGCCGCGCTGAGCGGGACGTTGAGCCGCAGCGTGCCGGCCGGCTTGTCGCGAAAGCCGTTGACGGCGTCCAGCGCCGCCTCCACCTCCGTCAGGGCCGGCGCCAGGCGGGTTAACAGTTCCTGGCCAGCCTGGGTCAGCGCCACGGAGCGCGTCGTCCGGTTGAAAAGCCGCACGCCAAGCTGCGCCTCGAGACGGCGCACCGTGTCGCTCAGCCGCGAGGCGCTGGTGCCCGTGGTCCGGGCCGCGTCGCGAAAGCCCTGCGCGCGCGCCACGGCGACGAAGGCGTTGAGATCATCCAGGTCGGTCGCCATTGTTCATTTATCCGTACAGCCCGTTCGGATTGTATTGACTTATCAGGGTGTGCCGGAAGCACTATCGTTTGCCCATCCCCACTCTTTCACCGCAAACAGGAATCGGACATGTCCCATATCGCAGACAGCGGCACTTTCGCCCTCGGCTCGCACCAGGTCCATCGGCTCGGCTACGGGGCCATGCAACTCGCCGGCCCGGGCGTGTTCGGTCCGCCCAAGGATCGCGACGCCGCGCTTGCCGTCCTGCGCGAGGCGGTCGCCGCCGGCGTCAACCACATCGACACCAGCGACTTCTACGGCCCGCACGTCACCAATCAACTGATCCGCGAAGCCCTTGCCCCCTACCCCGACGATCTGGTGATCGTCACCAAGGTGGGCGCCGTGCGTGGCGATGATGCATCCTGGAATCCCGCGTTCTCGGCCGAGCAGTTGACCCGCGCCGTACACGACAACCTGCGCAACCTGGGCCGCGACGTGCTGGACGTGGTCAACCTGCGCGCCATGTTCGACGTGCATGGCCCGGCGGAAGGCTCCATCGAGGACCCGCTGTCCGTCCTGGCCGGCCTGCAGCAACAAGGCCTGATCCGCCACATCGGGTTGAGCAACGTCACGGCGGCGCAGGTGGCCGAGGGCCGTCGAATCTGCGACATCGTCTGCGTGCAAAACCAGTACAACGTGGCCCATCGGGCCGATGATGGCCTGATCGACGATCTGGCCCGCGAGGGGATCGCCTACGTGCCGTTCTTTCCGCTAGGCGGGTTCAGCCCTTTGCAGTCGTCCATCCTGAACGAGGCGGCGGCGCGAATCGGCGCAACGCCGATGCAGGCGGCGCTGGCCTGGCTGCTGCGCCGCGCGCCCAACATCCTGCTGATTCCCGGCACCTCGTCCGTCACCCACCTGCGGGAAAACCTGGCGGCGGCGTCGCTGCGGCTGCCGGACGACGTGTTGACGGCGCTGGACGGCATCGCGGCCAGCAAGACGGCGTAGAAACCGGGCAGACCTGGGCCGATTGGCAAATACAAAAAAAACCGCCTGCGATATGCAGGCGGGTTGGGTCAGGCAGCGTTATCCAGCAGCGTCAAGCCGCGAGACGGCCCTCGATCTGGGTCTTCGTGGTGCGCAGCTCGTCCGGCAGGCCTTGAGCCAATTGGCCGAACAGTTCATGGTGCAGCGCCAGTTCCTCGCGCCAGGCGTTCTCGTCCACCGACATGACCTGCTCGAACTTGTCCGGGCTGAACTCCAGGCCGGTCCAGTCGATGTCCTGGTAGCTGGGCGACACGCCAAAGACCTGGTCCACGCCCTTGGACTGGCCGTCGATGCGGCCCAGCATCCAGCGCAGCACACGCATGTTGTCGCCAAAGCCCGGCCACACGAACTTGCCGTCCGGACCCTTGCGGAACCAGTTCACGCAGTAGATGCGCGGCAGCGTCGCGCCGGCGGCCTCAAGTTGCTTGCCCAGCTTGAGCCAGTGGCCGAAGTAGTCGCTCATGTTGTAGCCGCAGAACGGCAGCATGGCGAACGGATCGCGGCGCACCACACCTTGCTGGCCAGCGGCCGCGGCGGTGGTCTCCGAACCCATCGTGGCGGCCATGTAGACGCCTTCGACCCAGTTGCGCGCTTCGGTGACGAGCGGCACGGTCGTGGAGCGGCGGCCGCCGAAGATGAAGGCGTCGATGACCACGCCCTTGGGGTTTTCCCATTCGGGGTCGATGGACGGGCACTGCGAGGCGGGCGCGGTGAAGCGCGCGTTCGGGTGCGCGGCCTTGCGGCCGGATTCGCGCGCGATTTCAGGCGTCCAGTCCTTGCCCTGCCAGTCGACCAGATGCGCCGGCGGCGTGTCGGTCATGCCCTCCCACCAGACGTCGCCGTCGTCGGTCAGCGCGACGTTGGTGAAGATGACGTTGGCCTTCAGCGTGGCCATGGCGTTGAAGTTGGTCTGCTCGCTGGTGCCCGGCGCCACGCCAAAATAGCCGGCTTCGGGGTTGATGGCGTGCAGGCGACCGTCGGGACCCGGCTTGATCCAGGCGATATCGTCGCCGATGGTGGTGACCTTCCAGCCGTCCATGCCCTGCGGCGGAATCAACATGGCAAAGTTGGTCTTGCCGCAGGCCGACGGGAACGCGGCGGCGACGTGGTACTTGCGGCCCTTGGGCGAGGTCACGCCCAGGATCAGCATGTGCTCGGCCAGCCAGCCCTGGTCGCGGCCCATGGTGGACGCGATGCGCAGCGCGAAGCACTTCTTGCCCAGCAGCGCGTTGCCGCCGTAGCCGGAGCCGTAGCTCCAGATCTCACGGGTCTTGGGGAAATGGACGATGTATTTGGTGGGGTTGCACGGCCAGGCCACGTCGTCCTCGCCGGCAGCCAGCGGCTTGCCAACCGAGTGCAGGCAAGGCACGAAGTCGCCGTCGGTGCCCAGCACGTCGTAAACCTGCTTGCCCATGCGCGTCATGATGCGCATGTTCACGGCCACATACGGGCTGTCGGACAGTTCGACGCCGATGTGCGCGATGTCCGACCCGAGCGGTCCCATCGAGAACGGCACCACGTACAGCGTGCGCCCGCGCATGGCGCCGTCGAACAGGCCATTGAGCGTGTCGCGCATTTCGGCGGGATCGGCCCAGTTATTGGTGGGGCCGGCGTCTTCGGCGCGGTCCGAGCAGATGAAGGTGCGATCTTCGACACGCGCCACGTCAGACGGGTCGGACCACGCAAGATATGAATTGGGGCGCTTGGCGGGGTTGAGCCGACGCAGGGTGCCGGACTGGACCATCTGCTCGCACAGGCGGTCATACTCTTCCTGCGAGCCATCGCACCACACCACGCGATCGGGCTTGGCAAGCGCGACGAAACTGGCGACCCAGTCGATCAGTCCGCGGTGCTTGACGTACGCGGGTACGTTCAAGGCTGCCAGTCCCCCGTCCAAAGGCTTATTCATTGGGGTTATCTCCATACTATGGCTAAAGGTGATACGGCCCCATTTGATTGGGGCCGTATCCAGTTTGCGCAATCATACTTGCAGCGCCGGGCAACCCGTCAACCCATCCACATGGGGGAGATTGTCACCGGGTGAGACCGCTTCACGCGGGGTATCCGGCGCGCAACTCCCTGCGAATAATCTTACCCGTCGCCGTCGTCGGCAAACTGGTTACAAAGCGGATCGCACGCGGATATTCGTGGGCTGCAAGCCGGGTACGGACGTGCGCCTGCAGCGCCTTGACCAGCGCCTCGTCGCCCTCCACACCCTCCTTCAGCACCACGTACGCCACCACGATTTCCGTACGCTCAGCATCCGGCATTCCCACCACTGCCGCCATGCGGACGGCGGGGTGGCCTATAAGGCAATCCTCGATGGGCCCCGGGCCGATCCGGTAGCCGGCGCTGGTGATGACGTCGTCGTTGCGGCCCACGAAGCGGATGAAACCCTCACCGTCGCGCACGCCGATATCGCCGGTCAGCAGGTAGTCGCCGGCAAATTTTTCTGACGTCGCGGCCGGATTGTTCCAGTAGCCCAGGAACATGACGGGATCCGGGCGCATTACGCCGATGTTGCCCTCCTGTCCATCGGCCAATTCGGCGCCTGCGTCATCCACAATAGCGACGCGGTGCCCGGGCGCGGCGCGGCCGATGGCGCCGATGCAGGGATCGAACAGCGAGGAACACGACGACACGATCATGTTGCACTCGGTCTGGCCGTAGAACTCGTTGATGGTCACGCCCAGCACGCGCCGGCCCCAGTCGATGAGTTCCGCGCCCAGTGATTCGCCGCCGCTCGCGACCGATCGCAGCGCGCGCGGCCCGGCGTGATCCGGCCACTCGCACCCGCGCATCATCTTCAGCGCGGTCGGCGGCAGGAACGTGTGCGTCACCCCGTGACGCGCCATGAGTTCCAGCGCCGAGGCCCCATCGAATTTCTCGAAGCGGCGCGCCAGCACGGGCACGCCGTGGTGCCACGACGGCAGCAGCACATCCAGCAGCCCGCCGATCCAGGCCCAGTCGGCCGGCGTCCACATCAGCACGGCGTTTTCCGGAAAGAACTCGTGCGACATCTCCACGCCGGGCAGATGGCCGAGCAGCACGCGGTGCGCATGCAACGCGCCCTTGGGCTTGCCGGTGGTGCCTGACGTATAGATGATGACAGCCGGATCATCGGCCGCCGTGGGCACGGGGTCGAAGGCGTCCGATTCCAGCGCAAGACTGCGATGGAACGGCAGCGCATTCACCGCGGCGGCGGCGTCCGCGCTCCCAGCCGCTTCGGCGTCGATGCAGTAAATCACTTTCAGGTCAGGCAGGCTGTCGCGGATCTCGAGCAGCTTGCGGCAGCCTTCCGCGTCCGTGACGAGGGCGGCTGCCCCGCTATTGGCCAGCCGGAACTGGATGGCATCCACGCCGAACAGCGTGAAGAGCGGCACCGCCACCGCGCCCGTCTTGTACGCGGCGACGTGCGCAATGGCGGTCTCGGGCGCCTGCGGCAGGTAGATGGCCACGCGGTCGCCCCGCCGGATGCCAAAGCGCGCCAGGCTGTTGGCCAATTGATTGGACTGCGCCTTGATCTGGTCGAACGTGTAACGCGCCTGCGCGCCATCGCTCTTTTCATAGATCAGCGCCAGTCGGCCGCTGCCATCCGCCCATTTGTCGCACACGTCGACGCCGATGTTGTAGACGGCGGGCACCTGCCACTGGAACGCGGACACGACCTGGGCGTAGGAATCTGCTCTGTGCAGCATGGTTGTCTCTATGAATGGTTATGGTTGTTCTCGAGGACGTTGCGGTCGCGGCGCTTTCATTGCGCCTTGCCACGAAGTTGACCCTCGCTCAATAATAGGCCCTCGCGCGGCCGGCCAGACAGGCCGCCCGCCCATTTTTTTGCCTTCGCCTGCATGGAAAAAAGCCCCGCCGTCCCGATGCGCCGCCCGCCGGCCAGCGCCAAATCCGAACAACGCATCCGCGACATCCTGCGCGTGGCGCGGCAGGTGTTCTCCGAAGCCGGCTTCCAGGCGGCCACCACCACCGACATCGCGCAGCGCCTGGGCGTGTCGGAAGCCACCGTGTTCACCTATTTCGGCGGCAAGCGCGAACTCTGCGTGCGGGTGATCAGCGACTGGTACGACGAAATCATTGCCCGGGTGGAAGACCATCTTCCGCACATCCACGGCGCGCGCGCCCAACTGCACTATCTGGTGCACACGCACCTGCGCCACCTGCTGGCCGAGGGCCCGGGGCTGTGCGCGTTCATTCTTTCCGAGGGCCGCGCGCGCAACGACGACTTTGGTGAAATCTACGCGGGCCTGCAGCGCCGCTACACCGCGCCGCTGATGCGCATCCTGGCGCAGGGCCAGGCCGACGGCGACATCCGCCAGGACATGCCGCTGCGGCTGCTGCGCTCGGCCGTCTATGGGCCGATGGAGCACGTACTTTGGGACGCGATGCTGCGCGGCGCAGGCGTCGATGTGGCGGCCACCGCCGACCAACTGGTGGGCTTTCTGTGGCAGGCCTTGCAGCCGCCCCGGCAGGACGCGCTGGCGCTGGCGCAGTTCCGGGGCGAAGTCCAGAATGCGCTGCATCGGCTTCAGTCTTCCGAAAACAGCGATGGCGGCACGTACTGAGGAAAGCCGCTGTAGGTTTCGCCCCGCTCCGCCGGCTGCAAGGTCCACGAATGGCGGGCGTTCGGCACGCCGCCATCCACCCGGATCACGCTGCCATTGATGAACGCCGCCGCGGGCGACAGTAAAAAGACCACGGCGGCGGCCAGTTCGGCTTCGGTGCCGAAGCGTTGCAACGGGACCTTTGTCTTCAATTCGCGCAGCACGCCGCGGTAATGCTCGTCGTAGCTGTCCATGCCGCTGGAGGCGATCCAGCCGGGCGCCACCGCGTTGACGCGCACGCCGGCATGCGCCCACTCGCAGGCGGCAGTTTCGGTCAGGTTCCACACGCCCGCGCGCGCCGCGCCGGAATGGCCCATCCCCGGCATGCCGCCCCAGATGTCGGCCAGCATGTTCACGATGGCGCCGCCGTGCTGGCGCATGTGCTGGGTGTAGACCTCGCGGCATACCAGGAAGGTGCCGTGCAGGTTGTTCTGCACCACGGCGTTCCAGCCGTTGAAGCTGATGCGGTCCAGCGGCGCGGGAAACTGGCCGCCCGCGCAGTTGAAAAGGCCGTCGATGCCGCCGTGCGCGGCCAACGCGTCCGCCACGGCGCCGCGCACGCTGGCCTCGTCGCGAATATCGCAGGCGTGCTGGCTGATGCGTTCGGCCGCCTCGGGATAGATCCGGGCAATTTCCTCGGCGGCCGTTCGCAGCTTGTCGGGGTTGCGCCCCACCAGCGCCAGCCCGGCGCCCAGCGCCGCGAGTTCGTGCGCGGTGCAGCGGCCCAGGCCGCTGCCGCCGCCGGTCACCATCACGGCCTTGCCGTCGAAAAGTCCCGGCCGGAACACCGAGGCATAACGTTGATGCGCGGCGTGGCCGCCCGACTGCTGGTCCATGTCTCTCTCCATTTTTTGTTGAGGATAACTCAATAGAACCAAAGGAACTATCGCACAGACCGACTTTTGCCAATAGAATCAGCCCAGCGGATGGGCGCATCCGTTGAGCCATCATCAACAAACCAGGAGACCGCGCATGACGTTGAACGCACCGCTGGACCTTGCCCTTGACGGCCCCATCGCCCGGCTGACGCTGAACCGGCCGGACATGCGTAACGCTTTCGACGAAACGCTGATCGCCGCGCTGACGACGGCGATCAAGACGGCCGCTGACGATCCCCACGTGCGCGTCCTGCTGCTGACGGGCGCGGGCAAGGCGTTCTGCGCCGGCGGCGACCTGAACTGGATGCGCAAAATGGGCACGCTCACCGACGCGGACAACCGCAAGGACGCGACCCGTCTCGCCGACATGCTGCATGCCGTCTGGACCTGCCCGAAACCGGTCGTGGCCTGCGTCAACGGCGACGCCTACGCCGGCGGCATGGGCCTGGTCGCCGCCTGCGACATCGCCGTCGCGGCGGACGGTGCACACTTCTGCCTGTCGGAGACGCGGCTGGGCCTGCTGCCCGCCACCATCAGCCCCTACGTGATCCGCGCCATGGGCGAACGCGCGGCCAACCGCTACTTTTTGACCGCCGAAAGGTTCGACGCCGCCACCGCGCTGCGCCTGGGACTGGTCCACGACGTGGTCCCGGCGGCGCAGGCGCTTGAGGCCGCGCAAGCCATTTGCCATACGTTGTGCGCCAACGGGCCGGGCGCCGTGCAGGCCAGCAAGCGGTTGGTGCGGGACTTTGCGGGCCGGCCCCTGGACGCAGGCCTGATCGCCGACACGGTCGAACGCATCGCGGCCATCCGCAGCACGGATGAAGCCCGGGAGGGCGTGACGGCCTTTCTGGAAAAACGCGAGCCAGCCTGGCGCAGCAAGACGTAGGCGGCGCTCGAAGGCCGCCGGGTCATTGATGCCATAATCCAGGGCGGATCTTCTGGAAGACTCATGCCGCACGCAACACCGCCCGCCTTTCCTCCCCTGAACGCCGAACGCCTCTGGGCGCGCGTCGAAACGCTGTCCCGATTCACCCTGCCCGACGTGCCCTGGACGCGCCGCGCCTTTTCGCCGCTTTTCGATGACGCGCGCGCCTGGCTGCGCAGCGAGTTCGAAGCGGCC
>DALZRX010000061.1:0-13138 GCA_032015805.1 Achromobacter sp. | reverse complement strand
CCCCAGGCTGGCCAGCGTGCCCACGGCGCCCCCGAATTGCAGCATCGCCATCTGCGACGCGTCGTGCCGCAGCCGCAGCCGGCCGCGCTCCAGGGCCTCCAGCCAGCCTGCTGTCTTGGCGCCGAACGTCGTGGGCAACGCATGCTGCAACCACGTGCGCCCCACCATGATGGTCTCGCGATGCACGCCTGTCAGCCGCGCGCAGGCCAGCGTGGCGCTGGACAGGCCCGCGTCCAGCCTGGCGGCCACCTGCAGCATTTGCAGGACAAGCGCGGTGTCCAGAATATCCTGGCTGGTCGCGCCCCAGTGCACATACCGGGCGGCTTCGGGGTCCACGGATGCGACGGCGGCGGTCAATTGCTTGACGAACGGGATCGCAATATTGCCCGCCGAAACGGCGGCCGCGGCGATGGCGTCCAGGTCCAGGATGGCGTCGATCTCGCCGCCATGACAAACCTCGTGGATGACGCCTGCGGCGCTCGGGCGAATGACGCCGCACTGCGCCTGCGCCCTCGCCAGGGCCGCCTCCACGACGAGCATCTGGCGGACGGTCGCGGCGCCGGAGAACTGCGACAGGATCGCGTCATCCGAATAGATGGGTTCGGTCAGTCCTGAAAGGCTGCTCATGGTGTGGACCTCGTCAGGCACGGTGTCAGATGTCGAAGAACACGGTTTCGTCCGGCCCCTGCAGGATGATGTTCCAGCGCAGAACGCCCCCCTCGTCCGCTTGCGCCACAAGCGTGCCCCGGCGGCTGGCGGGAACCTTGGAAAGAATCCAGTCCTGCCCGTTGGCGCCCGCCTCATCCGGGAAGTACATCCGCGTCGAAAGATGCTTGAGCAGGCCGCGCATGAAGACCGATACCACGAGATGGGGCGCCTGCGGTTGTCCGTCGGGCGCCGGCACTCGGCCCGGCTTGATCGTCGTGAAGCGGAATCCGCCGTCAGGCTGCGTGGGCACGCGGCCAAAGCCGCTGAATTCCGATCCGCCCGTGCCGGCCTGCCCGTGCCGGGGGTCGTCCGGGTGCCCATACACGCCGCGCGCATCGGCCTGCCAGATCTCGATCATGCCATCCGGCACGGGATTGCCCTGGCCATCGATGATGCGTCCTTCGATGACGACGGGCGTCGCACCCAGGTCGCTGCGTCCATTCGTCAGGTCATCGCGATTCAACCCGGCCAGCCCGATGTGCAGATACGGACCGACAGTCTGTGAACTGGTGGGATAGAGCATGCGTTACTCCATGGGCGTGGCGTTGCGGCCGCGCAGGACGATATCGAAGCGATAGCCCAGCGCGTATTCGGGGACGGTCGTCTCCCAGTCCAGCGCGGCGATCAGCCGGTTGCGCGCCTTCGCGTCGGGCACGCACTGGAATATGGGATCGAATTCCAGCAGCGGATCGCCGGGAAAGTACATCTGGGTAACGAGGCGCGTGGCATAGGCGCGGCCAAACAAAGAAAAGTGAATGTGCTGCGGACGCCATCCGTTGTAATGGTTGCCCCAGGGATATGCGCCGGGCTTGATCGTCGTGAACTGGTAACGGCCCTGCGCGTCCGTGACGGTCCGCCCTTCGCCGCTGAAGTTCGGATCGAGCGGCGCGTCGTGCTGGTCGCGCTTATGCAGATAACGACCCGCGGCATTGGCCTGCCAGATCTCGATCAGCGCATCCGGCACCGGCCTGCCGTTCTCGTCCAGCACCCGGCCGGACACAATGATTCGCTCGCCGATGGCTTCGGCGGTGGACACGCCCGTCAGGTCGTTATCGCCCCGCTTGACGAATGCCGCGCCGAACATCGGCCCCGTAATTTCGGATAGCGTCTGCGGCACGACGACCAGCGGCTCGTTGGGCGAGCGTAAACGGGTGGACCCATACGGATCGAAACGGTAGCCCGGCTGGGTGTCCCAGAAGGGGCGCCGGTATTGAGCAAGATCGGACATTGCGGAAAATCTCCAATTAATCAGCCATCGCGGTGCGCCGGCGGGCGGCGCGGGAGGTGCACGGCCGTCTACCCGCCAAACCAGCGCGCGGGAATGATCACCAGGGCCGGAAAGGCCACCATCAGGAACATCACGAGAAACTCCGCGGCCATGAACGGCAGGACGCCGCGCGTCACGTCATCCATCTTCATCTTCCCGACCCCCGCCACCACGTTGAGCACGGTGCCCACGGGCGGCGTCACCAGCCCGATCGAGTTGTTGATGATGAACAGCACGCCGAAATACACCGGGTCGATCCCCGCCGCGCGCACCACCGGCATCAGCACGGGCGTCAGGATCAGGATCGTCGGCGTCATGTCCATGGCGGTGCCGACCACCATGACCAACACCATGATGGCCGCCATCAACAGGATCTTGTTGCCCATGAACGGCTGAAGCATCTCAACCACCTTGGAGGGCAGGTCGGCCACGGTGATCAGCCAGGCGCTGACCATGGCGGCGGCAATCAGGAACATGACGATGGCGCTGGTCTTGGCCGCCGAAACGAAGACCGCGTAGAGCTGGTTGAGCTTGAGTTCGCGGTAAACCAGCGTCGACACCAGCAAGGCGTAGGTGGCGGCGACCACTGCGGCTTCCGTCGGCGTGAAGACACCCATCCGCAATCCCACCAGGATGATCACCGGCAGCATGAGCGCCCATATCGCCTTGCGGAATGCGGTGGCGATTTCCTGCGTCGACTTGCGCGGCGGCGGCACGATCTTCTCGCGCCTGACCAGCCATGCCCATGTGAGCCACAGCGCGCCCCCAATCATCAGGCCGGGCGCAATGGCCGCCATGAACAGCTTGGAAATGGACACATTGGCCGCCACGCCGAATATGACGAGGCCGATGCTGGGCGGTATGACCGGACCGATCACGCCCGTCGCGGCGATCAGGCCGCCTGCGGTGGCTTTCTTATGTCCCGCGCTGACCATCATGGGCAGGAGCAGCGCGGTGAGCGCGGCGGCATCGGCCACGGCCGAGCCCGAGAGGGCCGACAGGAGGCAACCTGCCATGATCGTGACGTAGCCAAGCCCGCCCTTCACGTGGCCGACCAGCGCAAGAGCGAGGTCGACGATACGGCGGGACAGCCCCCCGACGTTCATGACTTCACCGGCCAGCATGAAGAACGGCACCGCCAGCAACGGAAAGCTGTCCGCGCCGCCGATCACGTTCTGCGCGAGGATCTGCGCATCGAAGATGTCGAGGTGCCACATCAGCGCAACACCGCTCGCCAGCAGGGCGAAGGCAATGGGCACGCCCAGCGCCATGACGCCCAGAAGCGATCCAATGAAAACGGCGATCGTCATGCGCTTCTCCTTGGCGCGTTGTCGGCCTCCTCGAGAATCTGCTTGAGCTGCACTGCCTCCTCGGATTCCTGGACCATGATCAGGTCCTCGTCCTGCAACTTGCCGGCGAGCACGCGGTACAGGTCCATGGCGATGATCAGGCCCGCCATGACGGAAAACACCAACCCCGATACATACACGATGGCCATGGGCAGGCCGCTCACCGGCGCGCTGACTTCCGCGTTGATCACGGCCTGCTCCCAGCTCCCCTTGAACATGAGGCACACGATATAGAGCATCAGCACCTGTCCCAGCACGAGGCAGATCTTCTTGCCGGCCGTGGGCAGCTTCGCCACGACCATATCCATGCCCAGGTGGCCGCGCTCCTTCAGCGCAATCACCGCCCCCAGGAAGGTCAGCCAGATGAACATCCACCGCGACAGCTCTTCCGACAGCGTGATGCCGGAGTTGAAACCGTAGCGCGCGACGACATTGCCGAAGACCAGCACCACCATCGCGGCGAGCAGCAGGGCGATGGCAAATTCAAGCACGCGGCAGACGATGCCGATGAACCTGTCTACGACGACCATGGCCAGCCTCCCGGAAGATTCGGATGGAAGTCCGGGGGGCTCATGCCTTCGCGTCCTGCAACAGACCGACCAGACCCCGCAGGCCCGTCAGGTAGGACTGGGGGCCCAACCCTTGCACCGTGCCGCGCACGGCGGGCGAAATGATCGAATGCGCACGCCATGTTTCGCGCGCCGCAATGTTCGACATGTGCACTTCCAGCGTCGGGAACGGCATCGCCTTGATGGCGTCATGCAGGGGAACGCCGTGCTGGGTCAGCCCGGCGGGATTGACCAGCGCGCCTTGGGCGGAGTCGATGTGCTCGTGCAGGAAGTCGATCAGCGCGCCCTCGTGGTTCGACTGCAGCGTCGACAACTGGACGCCCAGCTCCGCGGCCAGCACCGCCAGGCGCTGGTCGATTTCAGCAAGCGTCGTGGTGCCATAGATATGCGGCTCGCGGCGGCCGAACAGGTTGAGGTTGGGACCGTGCAGGACAAGGATCTTCATGATGGGGACCGGTGCGGTTTACTTGCGGATGCGGGAGAGTTCGTCGTTGTAGAGTTTCACGATCGCCGGGTCATAGCTGCTGGTGAAGTGCTCGACCACCGGCTTGACGACTTGCTGCATGCGGGCTTTTTCGCCCGGTTCGATCGTGTTGAACTGAATACCCTTGGCCTGCAATTCCGAAACGGCCTTCTGGGCGGCGGCCCGGCTGACCTTGCGCTGGTAGCCGCGGGCTTCTTCCGCCGATTCCTGCAGGATCTTCTGCTCGGCCGGCGACAGCTTGTCCCAGAATTTCTTGCTGACCAGCACGATGTTTGCGGCATACACGTGGTTAGTCGCGCTGACGTACTTCTGCACTTCGTAGAACTTGTTGGACAGGATCACCGAATAGGGATTTTCCTGGCCATCGACCGCCCGGGATTCCAGCGCACCGTACAGCTCGGCAAAGGGCATCGGCACGGGATTGGCCTTGAAGGCCTTGAACGTATCGAGGAAAACGGGATTGGGAATCACGCGGATCTTCAAGCCCGCCAGATCCTCCGGCTTGCTGATGGCGTGCTTCGAATTCGTCACGTTGCGAAAGCCCAGGTCCCAGAACCCCAGGGCGACCAGGCCTTTCTCAGGCAGTTTTGCAATCAGGGCCTGACCCAGCGGCCCGTCCAGCAGCGCATCCGCCTGGCCGAAATCCGTAACGGAGAACGGCAGATCGATGAGGCCGAATTCCTTGACGATGCCCGCCAGCGAGGTCGAGGCCGGCGCGGACATTTCCTGCACGCCGCCTTGCAGGCCCGACTGCTGCTGCATTTCATTGCCGAGCTGCGACGCGGGAAACTCCTTGACCTTCAGCTTGCCGCCACTCTTGGCCGCCACCAGTTCGCTGAACTTCTGCACCCCCGCGCTGACGGGGTGATCGGTATTGTTCAGATGGCCAAAACGTATCGTGCGTTCCTGGATGTCCTGCGCCGCTACCGTCATGCCGGTCGAGCCAAGCGCGGCCATCAATGCAATGCGGAAAATGCTGGTCTTCATCGTCGTCTCCGGTGTTATTTGGAATTTTTTCGATGTCTTGCAAGACTCGGTAGTGGAATGTAATTCCGAGTGGAATAGTTTTCCACCTAGGGTTATCATCCATCACCCCACTACTTGTTGAGATGACATGGCCGGAGTTCTCGAACGCGCGCTTGCCGTCATGGAGTACCTGTCCTCCAGACCTGAAGGCGTGCCCCTCGCTTCCCTTGCCCAGCAACTGGAGATTCCGCAGAGCGCAGCGCATCGCCTGCTGACTGACCTCTGCCGCTGTGGCTACGTGCGCCAGATCCGGGATCACGGTGATTACGCGCTGACGGCGCGGGTCGCCTCGATCGGCCTGAGCTATCTGGCGGCGACAGGCATCGTCGACATCGCCCAGCCGTTGGTGGATCGCCTGGCGGACATCTCCGGTGAACTCGTGCGGCTCGCCATCGTGGACAACGAGGAACGGTTGACGTGGGTCGCCAAGGCGCAGGGCGCGCGCCACGGCCTGCGCTACGACCCCGAGATGGGTTCCGAGGCACGACTGTCGTGCAGCGCTTCCGGCCATGCATGGATGCTGACGATGACCGACGAACGCGCGCTGGATCTCGTCTCGCGACAGGGCTTCGGTTCGCCCGAAGAATATGGTCCCAATGCGCCCACCACCATCGCGGCGCTGACCAAGATGCTTCGGGCCGGGCGCGCGCGTGGCTACGCGATGATCAACGAAGTGTTCGCGCCCGGCATGACGGCCATGGCCGCTCCCGTTCAGCGCAAGGGCGAAGCCGCCATCGGCGTGTTGAGCATCGCCGGACCCGCGATGCGCCTGACCGAAGCGCGGATGGAGGCATTGGGGCCGGATCTTTTGGCGGCCGCACAGGAACTTGCATTGGCCAGCCTGGCGTCGCCCATGTTCAGAACACGCTTCCCGATGCAGGGCCGCAATTCCGGAGACGAGGCAGCCGCGGATTAAGCCGCGGGCGCCGCCTTGCCACGCGCAAGACGGTGCGAATCTTCCCGCCCGGCCGATGCGCTAGGCCGGGCGATCCGCCTGCGCATGCCCGTCGTCCTCGCCCGGGCCATTTCCCCAAGTGCCCACGCGCGCCGACCGCAGCAGTGGCGAGGCATCCGCCGCTTGTGCCAGTTCGCTGGCTGCGCGCAGCAGCGCCGGACCAAATTTTTCCATGGCTTTGAGGGTCAGTCGTTGCGACGGACCCGCCACCACCAGGATGCCGGTGCTTTGATGGCCGGGCCGCCGGACGGGCGCCGCCATCGCGCTCATGCCCGCCGCGTAGACATCCTGCAGCATGCTGTAGCCGCGCCGCCGATGTCCGTCCAGGCTTGTCAGCAATGCTCGTATCGACGTGGGCGCATTCGGGCCGAAGTCTCGCGGCTTGCCCAGTCCCTGTTCCGTGACATAGGCGATGGCCTGGTCTTCGGGCAGCGTCATCAACCAGGCGTGGCCGGCCGCGCTGCACGACAAGCGCAGGTCGATCCCCATGTCCGGGTCGTAAAGCAGGCCCGATTTCGCTCCCTGCGCCTTGGCCACCAGCGTCAGCCGCTTGCCGTCAACGATGGCCAGGCGGACGAGTTCACCTGTCGCCAAGGCAAAGCGGTCTATGACGGGCTGAGCGATGTCGATCACGCCGGAACGGCTCAGAAAGCTCAGACCCATGGAGGCGAGCTTCGTCGTCAACGCATACTCCCCTCGCACGGACGTCTGCCGGACATAGCCGAATTTGACCAGTTCGTGCAGGGTCCGGTGGCATCCGCTGCGCAGTTGATGCAAGTCGTCGGCGATGTCGGCCAGGTTCGCGCCGTCAGGATGAGCGGCCAGGTATTCCAGCAAAGCCAGTGTCTTTTCGATTGCCCCGCTCATCGCGTTTTCCCTCGCACGTTCATGAAATCGTTCAATTTTTGAATTCAATCAAAATTTTAATGGGATTCAAAATTATGCCCTATGCTCGCAGCCAGGTATCCAACCCATGGTTCCGCCGCCACATCAACCGGACCTCTACCAACGACAAAAAAAGGTGCTTGTGATGAATTCAAGGAAAACGCCCCTGCGTATTGCCGTGAATGCGGCAGCGTCCGTTCTGGCCTGCCTTGCCGTGGCGGGTACCGCGGCGGCGCAGGACATCAAGGCGCGCACGATGAAATTCGCCTTCAGCTTGGCTGCGGATCATCCCTTGGGCCAGGGCGCGCAAAAATTTGCCGATCTGGTCGCCGAGAAAAGCGGCGGCAAGATGAAGGTATCGATCTACGCCAATGCCGTGCTGGGCGGCGACCCGCAAAATCTTTCGGCGGTCCGTGGCGGCACGCTGGATTTCACGTCGATGGCGACGGGGTTGCTGGCCGGGATCGACAAGCGGTTCATGGTGTTCGACCTTCCGTTCCTGTTCAACGATGCGCGCGAAGCGTACGCCGTCTCGGACGGACCCGTCGCCCAGGGCCTCCTGAAGGGCCTGTACGACCATGGCCTGATCGGCCTGGGAATCTGGGACCTTGGCTTTCGCAACATGACAAACAGCAAGCGTCCGATTGCGCAGGTGCAGGACCTGCAGGGCCTGAAAATGCGGGTCATCGCTGCTCCGGTCTATATCGACATGTTCAAGACGCTGGGCGCCAATCCCGTGCCCATGACGTTCGGCGAAGTCTACGGGGCGCTGGAATCCAAGGCCATAGACGGACAGGACAACCCCGTTGGCGTCATCCTGTCAGCCAAGTTCGCGGAAGTGCAGAAGTACCTGTCCCTGACGCGCCACATCTACACCGGCATGCCGTTCCTCATGAGCCGCAAGACCTGGGACAGTATGTCCGAGGCGGAACGCAAGATCATCCTGGAAGCGGCCGCCGAGGCCAAGGCGGAAGAACGCAGGATATCTCAGGCCAAGGAAGCCGTTGCCATCGACGATCTGCGCAAAGTCATGCAGGTCAACGGCTTGACGCCCGAAGAGGTCGAGCGCCTGCGTGGCGCAGTGAAACCCGTGGTGGAAAAATTCGCGGGCGAGATCGGGCCTGACGTCATGCAACAGGTCACCGCTGAAATCGCTGCATTGCGGGCCAAGAACTGATCATGGCCATTCTCGGCAAGGCCGCCATTGCAATGTGGTGGGACATTGCGCCAGGCTGGCGCGCGGAGTTCGAGGACTGGCATACCCACGAGCACTTTCCGGAGCGGATGGCGATTCCCGGATTTCTGCGCGGGTCCCGATGGGCCAGCGCACACGGCGGCGAAGGGTTTTTCGTGATGTACGAGTTGGACTCCTACGAGACGCTGGTGTCCTCCGGCTACCTTAACCGGCTCAATGCGCCCACGCCGTGGTCGACGAAACTGATGCCGCAGCATCGCAACATGATCCGCAGCCAGTGCCGCGTGCTGGAAAGCGTGGGAGGAGGATTGGCAAGGTATGCGCTGACCATCCGGCTGTCGCCGCGGGCGGGCGCGGAAGCGGAGTTGCGCACCTGCCTGAAAGCACATGCGGCGGCCGCAGCGGCGCAGCCCGGACTGACGGGCGCGCATCTGTTCGTGACAGACACGCCCCGGCTGGCGGCCACCACCGAGCAGCAGATACGGGGAGGCCAGGATCGCGCGGCAGACTGGATCTACATCGTCAATGGTTATGCCATCAACGCGGTGACGGCATGCGATGGCGACATCCTGAATTCGGCGCAGATGCGCTCGCTCACGGGCGATGCGCCGGCGTGGTCAGACGTCTATTGCCTGTCCCACACCCTGGAACCCGCCGGGGCCCTGTAAGGCCTGGTCCCGCGGCACGAGACATCCGTGCCGCGGGCGGTGCGTTCAACGCACCATGCAGGGCCGCTTGTTGTCGAACTTCCAACCCGGCACCAGATACTGCATCGCCGTCGCGTCGTCGCGCGCGCCCAGGCCATGCTGCAGGTAGAGCTGATGGGCGCGCTCGACCGCGTCCATGTCGAGCTCGATGCCCAGCCCGCCGGTCTGCGGCAGGTCGACGTAGCCGTTGCGGATCTGTAGCGGATTGCGGGTCAAATGCTGGCCATCCTGCCAGATCCAGTGCGTGTCGATCGCGGTGACCCGGCCCGGCGCGGCCGCGCCCACGTGCGTGAACATCGCCAGCGACACGTCGAAATGGTTGTTCGAGTGCGAGCCCCACGTCAGGCCGAAGGCCTGGCAGGTCTGGGCGACGCGCACCGACCCCTGCATCGTCCAGAAATGCGGATCGGCCAGCGGGATGTCGACCGATTGCAGCGACAGCGCATGCGCCATTTCGCGCCAGTCGGTGGCGACCATGTTGGTGGCGGTCGGCAGGCCGGTGGCGCGGCGGAACTCGGCCATGACCTCGCGGCCCGAGAACACGCCTTCCGCGCCGCACGGGTCTTCGGCATAGGCCATCACCCCGTGCAGGTCGCGGCACAGGCGCACGGCATCCTTGAGCAGCCAGCCGCCGTTCGGGTCGAGCGTAATGCGCGCCTCGGGGAAACGCTCGTGCAGGGCGCGGATGGCATCGACCTCTTCCTCACCCCGCAGCACGCCGCCCTTGAGCTTGAAATCCTGGAAGCCGTAGCGGTCGTACGCGGCCTCGGCCAGCCGCACGATGGCCTCGGGCGTCATCGCCTTTTCGTGGCGCACGCGCAGCCAGCCGTCGGCGTCGGGCGCCGTCTGGTACGGCAGCGGCGTTTGCGCGGAATCGCCCACGTAGAACAGGTAGCCCAGCATCTGCACGGACATCCGCTGCACGCCCTCGCCCAGCAGCGCGGCGACGGGCACGCCCAGGTGCTGGCCCAGCAGGTCCAGCAGCGCCGATTCCACCGCCGTCACGGCATGGATCGCGACACGAAGATCGAACGTCTGCGCGCCGCGGCCCGCGCTGTCCAGCCCGGCGAAGGCCTGACGCATCTGGTTCAGCGTGTGCTGGTAGTTGCCGATGGAGCTGCCCGCCACGATGGCGCGCGCGTCTTCGAGCGTGGTGCGGATCTTTTCGCCGCCCGGGACCTCGCCCACGCCGGTGTTGCCCGCGCTATCGGTCAGGATGACCAGATTGCGCGTGAAGTAAGGCGCGTGGGCGCCGCTCAGGTTGAGCAGCATGGAATCCTGGCCGGCAACGGGCACGACGCGCATGTCGGTGATCGTGGGCGTCTGGCGGGCGGCTTGCGATGCGTGAAGAGTCATGATTGCTTCTTGAAAAAGCCCGGCCGGGAAAGCCGGGCGCGTTGCGTCATTGCACGGAGATGCCGCCGGTCTCGATGACCTGCTTCCAGCGGGCGCTTTCCTGCTGCTGGAACTTGGTGAAGGCTTCGGGAGAGTTGGCAACGACCTCCAGGCCGATGTCGGTGAATGGCTTGCTGATCGCCGGATCTTTCAGGGCGGCGGTCAGGGCGGCGGACAGCTTGTCGCGCACGTCGGCGGGCAGGTTCTTCGGGGCCACCACCGCCTGCCAGGCGTAGACGTCGACGCCCGGGACCGAGACCTCGGCGAACGTGGGCACGTCGGGCAGCACCGGCGAACGCTTCGAACCCGTGACCGCAATGGCCTTGAGCTTACCGGACTTGATATGCGGCAGCACGGCGTTCACGTTCTGGAACGACATGTCGACCTGATTGCCCAGCAGATCCGAAATGGCCGGTGCACCGCCCTTGTAGGGCACATGCAGCCCCTTGGTGCCGGTCTTCTGCCAGAAAAGTTCGGCGGTCAGGTGGTCGGACGAACCGGCGCCCGACGTCGCGAAGCTGATGGCGCCCGGCTTTTCCTTCAGGAGCGCCAGCACGTCCTGCACGCTGTTGATCTTGGGCGCAAGCTGCGGGCTGACCACCAGCACATTAGGCGTCTGCACGGCCACCGTGAGGTACGTGAAATCCTTGGCCGGATCGTAGGTGATGCCCTTCATCAGGTGCGGCGCCACGACCAGCGGAGCCAGCGAGGTGACCATCAGGGTATAGCCATCGGGCGCGGCGCGGGCCACCTGCGAAGCGCCGATGGTGCCCGTGGCGCCGGCCTTGTTCTCGACGACGAACGACTGCTTGAGCTGTTCGCCCAGCTTGTTGGACAGCGCGCGCGCTACCGAATCGGTCGCGCCGCCCGGCGGGAATGGCACGACGACCGTGACGGCCTTGTCCGGCCAGGCGTTGGCCACGCCTGTGGCGGCCATCAGGGTCAAACCAAGAATCCACTTGCGCGCATTGCTCGTCATTTCTGTCTCCGGTGTTGGTTCTTTTTGGACGTTAACGTTAACATTTCTTTTGTTAACGTTAACATCACGGCTTTCGTAGAATATTTCGTGGCAACAATGGCTCGCCATCCGGATAAACCCTGACGCCATCCGGCCCGCAAAATTGGGCGCTGCGGTTAGGCTTGAGCCCTGTTTCAGTCCACACCCCCTGTGTTTCATTTGCCCGATGCGCGCGTCCCGAATTTCGTCTGCCGACTCTCCCTCCCGCTCCGCTGAACGCGCCAAGGTCACCGTGCGCGAGGTGGCGCAGGCGGCCGGCGTTTCCATGATCACGGTATCGCGCGCCATCAACACGCCGCAGCAGGTCTCCCCCGCCACGCTCGACAAGGTCACCGCTGCAATCCAGGCGCTGGGCTACGTGCCCAACCTCATGGCCGGCAGCCTTCGCCTGTCGCGCAGCAACCTGGTGATGGTGCTGGTTCCCTCGATTGCCGGCTCCCTGTTCGGCGGCATGCTGACCGCGTTGACGCGTTCGCTCGAGGCCAAGGGCTTTCAGCTCATGGTGGGCCAGAGCGGCTACGACTCGCCTCGCGAAGACGCCCTGTTGCGCGCCATCATCGGCCGGCGGCCGGACGGCATCGTGCTGACCGGCGTGATGCATTCGCCGCAGGGCCGGCAGTTGCTCAAGGCATCGGGCATCCCGATCGTCGAAACCTGGGACGCCACGGACGCGCCCATCGACATGCTGCTCAGCCTCTCTCACGACGCCATCGGCGCCGCCGTCAGCCATTACCTGCGTGATACGGGCAAGACGCGGCAGGCCGTGCTGAGCGGCGACGACCACCGCGCCCGGCTGCGGGCCGAAAGCCTGGTGCGCGCAGCCATCGAATCCGGCCTGCCCGAACCGTTGGTGCACTACATGCCCGCGCCCACGACGCATGCTCAGGGCCGCGAAGGCCTACGGGCGCTGCAGCGGTCGGGACGGGGCATCGACGCGGTGTTCTGCAGCTCGGACCTGATGGCAGCCGGCGTCCTGACCGAGGCTGCGGCGCAAGGTCTGGCGGTGCCTCGGCAACTGGCCGTGGTCGGCTTTGGCGACATGGACATCGCCGCCTCCATGTCCCCCGCCATCACCTCCGTGCACGTTGACGGCGCGGCCATCGGCGCGCAGGCCGCCGAGATGATCGGATTGCGCGCGAACGGCCAACACCCCGCGCAGTCCGTGGTGGAAATCGGCTTTCGCATCGTGACCCGCGAAAGCGCGTAGACCGCGCCGCGCCCCTGGCGTTTCTGCGGATTGTTGTCCCCCGGACAACACCGTGCATCCCTGCGCGGGTCTACCGCAGCGCGCACGCCCCCTCTAGGATCTGTCCTGACCCCGCCACGCTTGGCGGCGTGACAAACCCAGGAGATCCGACATGTCCAGGCTGGCCCCCGACCCGCAAGGCAAGACGCAGGGAGCGCCCCATGCTGCCGCATGAATGGATCTCGCAATACGGCGTGGTGGCGGTGTTCCTGAACGTGCTGGGCGCATCGCTCGGCCTGCCGCTGCCCGTCATGCCGACGCTCATCGCCGTCGGCGCCAGCCAGGCGGCCATGGCCGGCGCGGCGGGTCACGTCGCCCTCCCGCTGGCCATCGT
>DALZRX010000060.1:725-13417 GCA_032015805.1 Achromobacter sp. | reverse complement strand
GTGATTCAGCGATGGAACGGCGTGCGCGCAGGGGCAGGCCGTGTGCTTCGTAGAACTCGCGGCGGGCCATCAGCCACGCTTTGTAGGGCCAGGCTCGGCGCTCGCCCCAGGGGTAGGCGTCCTTGATAGCCTGGTGAGTTTGTTCGTCGCTCAGGCCTTCGGCGCGGCAGCGTTCGAAGACGCTTTGCATGATCTTGTAGGCCGTACGGGCGCGTGCTTCCTGCGCGCCGCGTTGGCGGTTCGCTCGGGTCATTGAAGTCTCCGGGAGAAATTGAGGGCGGGACGCTGGTCGGCCGCCGGCGGCCAGGTGTAGTTCTAAAGCCGTTCTAGTCGTTCGATGGCGTGGATCGCATCCATCAAGCCATCCACAAGCTGGTGCATGTCCGTAGTGGTAAGTGGCGCGGATCCAGTCGGCCCGGCCCCAACCTCCATGGACAGAAGCGCTGTTTTGTCTTCGCCGCACTCGTGCTGTAGGCGCAGGACGCCAGGCAGTCCTACCGGTGCTATGAAAGCAAGTTTGACGTCTACGCGCTTGTTCATAGCACGCGCCCTGGGCTGAAATAGACTTGGACCAGCTTGTAATCGGCGAAGAATAGCGAGATATCCAGCGTCGAGAACAAGTAGCGTCGAATGGTTTCAATATCCATCTGGTTGCCAGCCGCTGACTGCTTGACGAGCAGTGCGACGCGCTCGAACGTATCGCGGGCACTGTTGGCGTGCGTGGTCGTGACAGATCCAGGGTGGCCGGTGTTGAGCGCGTTCAGGTAGTCCCACGCTTCGGGGCCGCGCAGCTCGGACAGGAAGATCCGATCGGGCGAGCTCCGCATGGCGGCCTCGATGCACTCCGTAGCCGTCATCCGGCCCGCGCCTTTGCCGTAGATCATGTGCACGCGGTTGGGATGGTTAGGCAGGAAGAGTTCGTGCACGTCTTCGATGGTCAGGAGACGTTCGAGGGACGGCACGCTGTCGATTAGGCTGCGCGCGAATGTCGTCTTTCCTGAGCCCGTCTTGCCCGCGACAATGATGTTGCGGCATTGAAGGACGGCCCGGCGAAGAAACTGCAGCATGTCACCTGCCTTCTTGAGCTCGAGCAGTTCCTTGTCGTAGTCGGTCAGGCTTTGGACGTTCTCCACGGGCCCGCTCACATCAACCCAGTTGGCAAATGCGCCTTCGGTGGCCAGCTCGTCCAAGGTCTTCACGACACTGCTGTGCTTGCGAATATTGATCGAGAGCGCGCCTTCGATCACCGCAGGCGGCTGGGCGACTTGAGCGCGCTCACCATCCGGCAGCAACAGCGACATGATCGGCGTGAAGTTGACGTTGTTGTAGCTGGCCATGGCGTTCACCAGCGCTTCCAGAAAGCTGAGCGTCAGTTTCGGATCGTGGCGTTCGTGCCAGCGCCCGTGGGATCGCGTGAAGATCACCCCAGGCCGGGTGATCGCGATTTCGCGGACGGCATCATCGGCCAGGTAGCCGGAGATGGGCCGCATCATCTGGCGCAAAGAGGTGTCGCGTCCGCCCGAGTCGATGGGCGAGGCGCTCGAGGAATCTTTCATAGAATGCCTGTTGAATGGGGCCAGGCCCGCCAATGCTTGCACGGACGGGCCTGCCATTAAGCTGAGTGGGTGGCGCCGGCCAGCAGGGCTGCAGTCGCCGGTGCTGCTATCGACGTCACTAGCGCGCGACGGACCGGAGCGTGTATACCGAACTGAAATCCAGATCGCGAGCGACATAGATTCCCAGCCGGCCGCCCTGGTTGCGGTACAGCGTCGGCGGGATGTTGATGGTGTTGTCCAGCACCGTGGTCACCGCGTTGGTAGCCGCATCGCCCGTGGTGTTGAACTGCACCTGGCCGTTGTCACTGCTGCCACGCGAGGTGGCCCACGTGCCCAAATCGCTGATCAGGCTGACCATGATTGCCCCGCCGAATCGCTCAGCGAAGTGCGTGTCAATGAAGCCGTCAAGACCTGCTTCGCCCAGCGGGCCGGTACCCGGCGAGTCCAGGTGAATGACCACGCCCTTGGGGGTCTCCAGTCGGGACCATACGACGCCAACGCGGGGCTGGCCTTGTGCCAAGACGCCCTGCTGGTAGCCGATGAATCGCGTGCCCTTGTCGATCAGCACCACGCGGCCGCTGGTGGAGCGGATATCGTGCGGCGCGTAGCAAGCGAGCATCCCGGCTTGCGCAGTGACGAGCTTGGTTTCCTGGATGCAATCGATCATTGAGCCCTGGGTGATCAGCATGTCCCGGTTGCCAACCAAGCCAGCGCGCGACGCTGAGAGTTTCATGGGCGTGAGCTTGCCGGCCATCGGCCCGCTATCCGCTTCGCGAGGCGCAGGTTGGGGCGATCCTTGCCGGTCGGCTGACTTGCTGCCGTCTTCCTTGGATCCTCTCAGGCCGCTCGTCAGGCGCCGCTGCATGACTGGATCGACCACTACCGCATCGGCCAAGTTGGACAAGGCACCCTTCTGTTCCGTTGGGGGGGCCGCTCCGGGCACGGTCGGCGCCGCAAGTGATGGCTCCGGCGGGGCCGGTGGCGGAGGTGGCGGATCTGGCCGGAGCTTCAGACCAGGAAGCACATTCTCGATCTTCTCTTGCATCGCGGGCGCAGCTTCTTGGGCGGCGGGCGTATTGATTGCTCGCCAACCCACCGTGCCGATTACCATGAACGCCATGAGGATCAGGAGCCACATAAAGGTTTTCGCGCCCTGTTGCATGGGCTTGGCAGTGCCCGACAGGTCCGGACGGCCGCGGCCTTGAATCTCCGCCTGGTGCTCCTCGATTTCGGACACGGCGTCAATGGTTTGACCGGGTTTTTTTCGCCTTTTGAAGAACTTCATGGCGCAGTTTCCTCACGAATGACACGCTGAACTTGTGGCGAGACGGTGCCAGTGGCCAAGCTGCGTGCAACGGGCGGGCCGTCGTTGTGAACGGCCAAGACCTGGTTGCCCACGCGTAAGTGCCATCGCTTGGCGACCCGATGGAGCACCACGGTCTGCTCGTCCTCCATATGACGGTTGACGATCACTTCTTGTCCGTCGGCGTCCACGAAATAGATCGCAGGCAGATCCTGGCCAGGCGCAAAACGAAGCCAAGTCTGCGCACCGTCATCCCACGCGGCCGTCGGCGCCAGGCTTGTGTCGCCGCTCATCGAGTAGGCCTGCCAGTTGATCGCGACGTCGGCGGTGGCGAGATCGCGTTGCACACGGTCGCGCTCTTCTTGGGCGGCGGACTTTGCCTGCTCCAGTTCGGGATAGCGCAGCACCACACGAAATACGCCGCCGCTCTTGCGGGCCTTCTCATACTTCAGCAGGAACGAGTAGTTCCGTTTGGTGGTGATGTAGAGAAGGTTCGTGTCGGCTTGCTCGACGATGGGCTTGAGCAACAGATGCTTGCCCACCTGCTGGAAGTCGTATGCGGCCGAATCGCCAAAGGCGTGGGTCACATAGTCCTCGTCGTCGTTGAGCTGGATTTGGGTTGCGACGCCAAGGGTGGTGTCGACCTGAATGACGTCGGCGGCGTCATAGTCCGTCCAGCGGATTCGCTGATCCTTGGGCGAAGCTGCAGGTCTGTCAAGCGACCAGGCGGGCGCTGCGGCCGCGCAAAGCGCGACCGACAGCACCGCCACGGCCAAGGGCCTGAAGCGGATGTTCATCGGGCGTGTCCCATCTCGAGGTTGCTTTCACGTTGGCGCGACTGCTGGTGCGAATGTTGATGGTCCATTCCCATCTCCGCCTGCTTGTCGTGGTCTGCGTCGCGCACCAGGCCAACGCCGCCCACCGCCTTGAAGGGGTAGCTGATGGCAAGCGCATCTTCGTTGCCGGTCATCTCGAAGGATCGATTCAACGTGTTGCGAGCGTGAACGATGAGGTCGCCGGTTTCGTTGTCACGCTGGATCAGGCAGTTGGGTGTGGTTCCGACGATCGGACCCTTGTACTCGCGCCCGTCTTCGGGCTGGCGGATCTGCCGGTCTTGCTCGCCGTACAACTCCACCGGCCGGCGCGCTTCGCGGATCCGCTCCTCGAAGTGCTTGCCGATGCGGTCGGCGGCCATTACAGCCGTGGGCAAACGCAGGTTCGCATCCTTGTGGAGATGGTCCTTGCAAAGGCGTGCGGCGCCGTAAAGGTCGTTCTTGGCGTACCGCTCGATGTCGCGCAGCAGCGCGGTGCGTTGCGCATTGTCCATGCGGCCCACTTCTTCGAGGCGGCGGGCGAGTTCGTTGATTTGTGCTTTTTGCATGACGATTACCTCAGCGTTTCGACGGCGGTCGAGTAGGAAATGACTTGGAAGCCCAGCGGGTTGTCACGAATCACGCTTTCTGACATCGGCGCGTTGATGAACCTGTAGGCGATGGTGGCAATGAACTGCTCCGTGTTGGGCGAGCGCTGGGGCCCCATTTCGCTTCGCGTGAACCGGACGGTGGCGGTCTGGTTCGGGCCGGGCGTGATGGACCGGACACTGATGACCAGGCGGGTGTGCTCGCCGTACTTCTTGTCCAGCGCTTCACGGCCAGTTCTTGGGTCGTCTTCAAACTTGGCGTGGTACTGCTGTTGCACGTCCGGCGAACTGAACAGCCCGCATCGGTCGTACATGTTTTGAAGGGTGCGCCAGTCGTAGCCTTCGCAGGACAGGACGTACTGCGTGACGAAGTAGCGCGCGAGTCGAGGGCCATAGTCCTCCTGAGCGTCTCCGAGCTGGGACACGTTCTCCACCTCGCCGGTCGCGTCATTGACGCGCACGACGTACGGAGGCTGAGGGGTGAAGCTCATCATGAGTGCGGTCAGTGCGCCGACCGCCAGGAACGCCAGCACAAATGCGGCTGTCGTCACGCGCCATGCTTTCGATCGGGATGACAGGATTTCCGTCAGTAGGTCCCTGTCGAGGGTCCGGTTTCGGTCCAGTTCTTGCTGAAGCGAAAGCTTCGGGTCTTCAAAGGACATGTTGATCCTCCGATTGCCGGCCGAGGTGATGGGGCCGCACGTTTCGTACGGGCGCAAAAGGGCGAGCCGCGGCGAGCGCGGCCAGAATGGCATGCTTCATCGATTCTCCGAAGAGATAGGGGGATTTAGATCTGAGGGGCTGGCTACTGCGCAGCGCAATGAGAAAGGCACAGCGATTGCTGTGCCTTTTACAGGGTCCGGTCGCTGTCGCGTCCTGACCGGCCTACTAAAGATGCTTTGGGAAGTTTTAACGCTCTTGGCGCGCGTCCCGAGTCATAGCCTCGGTCATCTTCATGCCCTGCTGGTAGTCATGCTCCCGGCGCCAATCCCAATTACTCTTTGAGCGGGGCGTTGACATTCCAATCAGGAACAATTGAGACGGCCACTTGAAGCAGAGATACCACAAGGGACGGAGAACCCAAGTCCAAGTCGCCTTGGCAAGGCTCATCCATTGGAAAGCTGATATCGGCTGATCGGGCGCAACACCGGGCGGCACCGATAGCGGCACATCCGTGCCCATCAAGGGGTTCTGAGAAAGTGCCTTTCCCAGCGGCTTTAAAGGATCCATCTATATCCTCGAATTTTTATGCTTGTCAGGGAGGGCCGCGATTGAAACTTAATATTAGCCAATCTTCCCAATGAATGGAACTGCAATTCCGCCGCCGGCGCCGCTGCCAGTTATTTTGGTAGCCACTACTGAGACCTGTTCTAGCATGAACTTGGAGCACATCATGAAGAACACGATAGCCGTGAGCATGGAAAATATATTGATCTGGTCCGCTTTCGATAGATCGATCAAGCCTTGCTGGAGTTGTCCGAACATCCCCATGATGAACATGAAAACCACCATAAAAAGGCCTGCGTAAATAGCGTAGTAGAGGGCCTGGCCGAGCCAGCTGTGGAAGAACTGCTTGGTCGGTTCGAACAGTAGTGCGAGTATGCAAAACGGCCCCATGACTACAACTAAGCCCATCCCAACCTTTACGGTGATTAACACCAGCATCCCAATCGCGCTCATGACCGCTGAGATGATGGTGATGATGACCGAGACAACCACAAAGACAAAGGCCTGAGCGATTTTCTTGATACCGCCCGGCGCGCGCTCTTGCAGTCGCGTGCCTATCTCCGCGCCATTATTCGCCGCGTCATCCATCATTTCAGAAGGGGTCTTGACGGTGCCGGTAAATAGCTTAGCCACGGAAGTAGGCAGATCCAGCATGACACCGACAATCTCCTTTTGATATAGCCCCCCGGTGCCGGCGATGGACACGATGATCACTATGTTGAAGACCCGCCGACACGCATGAAGGACGGGAGTTTGGATCGCCCCGGAGCAGATGAGCCAACCGTACCAGACAAGCGCAACAGACAGGCCAACCGACACGAATGGCAATAGCTTGAGGGTGACCGAAGCGACCATTGGCGTGATGACTTTGGTTAGCATCGTGGTCACCGACTGGTCGATCCAGTTCGCGATTCCACCGAGACTGACCAGGCTAACCCCGGTGGTGGCCATTATCTCGCTCCCGGAAGCGGCGCGCGTATTGCGCTGAGGCTGAAAGAGCTGTCGGCGAGCTTTTGGGCTTGCTGCTCCATCAGGGCTTGCTCGGCCTCGATCTGGCGCGTCAGTGTGTCTGCCCGCGTTTGATCGGCTTGGATGTTGGCCTGCTCGACCAGCAGGCGGGCCTGCAGATCGGCGATCGCCTTCGGATCCTGGCTCTGATTGATCTTGGCCTGCAGCTGGTCCACCTGCTTGACGCGGGCCGTCATCGCCTTTTGCGTCTGCTCCATCATCGCCTGGCTGCGAACCGCGAGTCTTTCGGCCCGGGCGTCCAGATTCTTCTTGTCCTGTTCGTAGTTGCCGGTCAACCGTTCTTCGCGCTCGATGCGCTCCACCACGTCCGAGATTCCGCTTGGTCCGCCGTTTGAGGCACGAAGGATTTCGCGTGCGTCCGCCGGCAGCGCGTCACGAATCGCCGGGTTGTTCAGGATGTCGCCGAGGTTCCGAGTCCCAGTGAGGGCTTCAAGCTGGCGCTTCTGGCTTTCAAGCTGGTCCTTGAGGACAGCAATCTGCTCAGCATACTTTGCCAGCGTCTCGACATGCTTGACTGCCCGGTCGGCGATGCTGGCACCATCCACGACCGGGATGCCGCTCGCGTGCACGGGCGCCAAGGAGTTTGAGAGAAGTACAGCAGCCAGCGCTACGGTGAAGCTTGCGCGCCAGCCGTGGGTCGAGCGGCGTTTTAGGTTGTGCTTCTGGAACATTTTCATCTCCTTGTCGCCTCTTGGGCGAGCTTGAGGTAGTGGGGTAGCCAGAGGGCAGGATCGTCGCCAAGCTTGGCAACTGCAGCCTCAGCGATTTCGGCCAGATCTTCAGACCCGGAGAAGACCAGCAAGGCTTCTGGGCAAGATGAAAGGTCGAGCTCTGCGGTGACTGCTGATTCGTTTTGCTTGACAACGAACTGCCGGCTGAATGGCGGCAGATCCTTGACCATCTTGAAGACGGCCGGAGACAACTTGAATCCCTCGATATACTCCTCGGCGGTCGCCTTGGGGTTCTCGAGAAAGATTGCGGTGGCGGACTGCTGGATAAGCGAACGGCCCACAGGGTTCTCCAGAATCGCCGCTGGCTCCTGTGTTGCGAAAGTGAGAACGCCGTTCTTCTTACGCACCGTGCGACTAGCGTCCTGCATCGAAGCCTGGAAGTACGGTACTTTTAGCGGGTGCTGGACCTCGTCAAAGAAGAGGGCGATCCGCCGACCGTCCATCATCTGGTCTGTGCGGTAGAGCAAGTATGTGATTGCCGCATCCCGGATTGGCCCTTCATCTAAATACTCCGTCAAATCGAAGCCAAAGAGGTTATTGGCGGCTAGGTCCAGCTCGTCTTTGGGGTTGTCGAACAGCCAGCCGTATTCGCCTCCCGCGCACCAGCGTTTGAGGCGCTCTTTCAGACTCAGTTGACCTTCCGGTGATGGCGCAGCAGGGAGAAAATTGATCAAGTTGGACAAGCACCGATCCTCCAGGTCGATGTGCTCCACAAGCTGGTTGACCGCCATGGCGATCTGCTTCTGTTCGGATGCAGTGGGGGCTTCCTCCCCGTTAGCCCCCAGCAGCTTGGTCATGGTGGCCATGAACGCGACGTTCGAAGCGGTGACCGGCAGCTGCAGGTAGTTCCAGCCGGTGTTAACGCCCAGTCGCAGCGGAAAGTACTTACCGCCCATCGCCATGACGGTCACCTGCATGCCCCGATCCTTGTCGAAGACGATGCCCGTGTAGTTGAACTTGCGAGCCTGCGTGATCAGATGTCCCAACAGGACCGTCTTGCCGGCGCCAGACTGCCCGATGATGGACGTGTTCCCGAGGCGGCGCTTGCCGGTTTCGTCGACGTCCTCGAGCGAAGCATGAAAGTTCAAGTAGTAAGGCGTGCCCCCCGTTGTCTTGAGCATCGTGACCGCCGGCCCCCAAGGGTTGCCCGCGGGCTTGCCGAAGAGGTAGTTGTGCATCGATGAGAAGCTCAGGAAGTTCAGCGAGGTAATCGGAGCGGGGCGAGGGCGCCACTTCCAGTTGCCCGGAAGTTGGGCGGCCCACGCAGCCAAGGATGAGCGATCACATAGTCGGCCGATGATCTCTTCGTCGGCCAGCGCGCCACTGATGCTCGCGGCCGCCCGAAGAGCCCGCTCGCTGTCTTCGCCGAAGACCTGGATGGTGGCGTGGTGGTCGCCCATGACGAAGCGGCCTGCGGCCAGCTCATCGCGCGCCTTGTGCAGGTCCGCGATCTGTGACGACGAGTAGTCGCCCGAGTCTTCCAGCCACTTGATCTGGCGTGACAGCGCTTTGAGCCCATCGGGCTTGGACATCGCTCCAAAGGACTGCGACAGCACGAACTCGTGCGGCTGGTTGAGCAGGCAGTTCAGGTGGCCCGCTTTGGTGGTGTTGGAGTATTCACGTAGTTCCAGCATCACATAGCGCCGTGTCCAGTCGGGCCCGCGCATTTCGCCCAGCTCACCGTGTGTGGAGAAGAACTGCCGGCTGGTCGGCAGGTAGTTGTAGAGGCGGGCATTGACCAGCGGCACGGGCTGCATCTTGCCGTTGAGCAAAAAGCCAAGGAATTCGGCGGGCTCCGAGAACCGCGACTTTCGACGTGTTGCCTCCTCCCCGCCCGTGTCGTGCGGAGATTCTCGCTCCACGATGGATAGCAGTTCGGGCGAATAGCGCTTGAGCGATCCACCGAGCTTGCGGTTGACGTCATCTAGCTGCTCGATAGCCTGGTTCTGCCACGCGAGCGCTGAGCGCGCCGTGCGTTTTTCGAATTTTGACAGAATGCGCAGGGCTGGATCGATCTGGGCCCGCATGATCACGGTCAGGTACATTTCGTTGATCATCGGCGGCTTGCCTGCGAAGACCTTGCGGTACGCGGCGTCGTGATCGCGAGAGAACTGATCCGGATACTCGCTTTCGGGGTACTCGGACACCCGGCGCCGGACCAGGTGCGACCATATCCCGAATCCGGTTGGGAACCCCCGAAACACGTTGTTCAGTTCCTCGACCCAGCGGCAGTGTTCTTCATCGCTGTAGCCTTGGAACGTGCGTCCATCGATACGCCACACCGAGAGGTATTCCCAGTCGCGGGTTGCAATGATGGTCGGGGTGACGTGATGGGAGTAGGGGACAAATGTGCCGACTGGCGGTTCATACGCCGGCAGCGTCGCGATGGATTGTTGTGTCATCGATCGTGAACTCCAAGCCATCGGGCCCAGGGGCGCCGCCGGCTGTAGGGTGTTGGCGTGAGGGAGATCGCGCCCCAGAAGCGCTTGTTCTTCGCCAGAAACTTAGTTTTGACCCAAAGCTCCCAGATCCAGAAGGCGCGATCATCATTGCGGCTCAGAATCGCCATCACCGGGTAAAGGACGGGAAATAGCAGCCAGCCCCACAGCGTGAATGAAGCGGCGGTGACGGTCAGGAAGACCAGTCCAGCAAATGCCCGTGTGGGCACTCCCCCGGGGACGGTGGCGACGCGGGTGGCACCCTTGAAAAGTGGGAAGCGGTTGGGCGGCACTTCTGACCCCACCGCGACTGGGGCGGCTGCAGCTGGGGCTTTGGCCTTTTGCTTGGGCGAGGTAGCCATCAACCGAAGGCCAGCTTGATGATGCCGCCAGCGATGGCACCGGCAAAGACGATACCCACTGCCCACTGGTAGGCGGTTTCCTTGCGGATCACGTCGAACGAATAGAGGATGCCGATAATGCCGGCGGAGACAAGGCCAATGACAGGGATGATGAGCCAAAGCCAGTCTTTGATCTTCTGCACGGCGGTGGTGGCCTTCTCGAACTGTGCCATCGCCAGTTCCGGTTGCAGCAGGAGGAGCACTGCCAGGGTTGCGTATGCCAGGGCGGCAAGCGTGCGGTGGCTCTTGGGCTGCGAGCGGACGGGGAGGGCGTTGGATGCTGCGGTCATTTGAGACTCCAAGGGGTGACGCCACCTGGCGATGAGCGAGGCGGCATTCGTTGAGGTAGAAAAAAGGGAGGAGCCGGTGTTTAGCGGCTAAACATCGGCCAGGGGTAGACGACTATTGCGCCGTGAGGCGCGAGGCCGGCGTCGGGACGGGCCTGCCGAATACGGCATCTGTGCGTGGTTCGAATGCGTCTTTGCGGGGTGCTGCGAAAGCGTCGTTGCGAGGCTTCTGAAAGGCATCCGGCTTGGACGGCTTTCGAGGCGGCGCGCTGCTGGTCTTGGGATCGGGATTGGCGGACGCGCCTCCCTCTTTCACGATGGCGGGGACCGCCAGACCTGCGCCGGCGATGACCTTGCCGACATAGCCATTCCTGAAGCCGGAGGTTAGGTTGCCCGTGTTGTAGCAGCTGAATGCCGCATATAGCGCGTTCTGCCCCGCTCCGTGCAGCTTCGCCGCTCTCTTGTAGCAGTCGACCAGCACCCGCTGCGCGGAGGCCAGGTTGACGCACGGATCAAAAATCGACTCGGGCGTCACGCCAAGCCACTTCCAGTTGCGCACGTTGATCTGGCCGTAGCCGACGTCGAAGTCGACGCCCTTGGCCATCAGCTCACGCACCGCTTGTACCGCTTCCTCCTTGGACTTGGGACGGATGCTGCGGTGCGGCTTGGCGTTGACGCCAATGGCAAGCGGATTGAACGCAGACTCGTGCCGCACTACCGCGCTCAGCGTACTGATATGCACGTCAGGCGCGCACTGCCGGGCGAGCGTGGGAAAGTCCATTGTCTAGTTCCCCCCGCTTCCTGAGCCGTTGAGCCACTCTTCATGTTTCTTGCGGTCGGCGAGCTCCTTCTCGTATTTGGCGAGTTCCCGGTCATAGTCCTTCGCCTCGACCCAATAGCCCCGCTCTTCCGGCGTGCCCACGTACCGGGGCAGGTCGTCGTCGAAGGCGGTGTATTCGTGCGAGCTATACGCGTTGCAATAGCCGGGGCGCTTGTTGCTGATAATGGGATACCCGTCGTCGGTGGACCCCTGCCACCTGCCGAGACCGGCATTCAAGGAGACTGCATCGCAGCGCCCCGCGCCCTGCGATATCGCGCGCACCAGGTCGCTCATTTCCTTTGAGTCTCCGGAGGCGGGGCAAAGCGATAGGAAGTCATGCCGGGCACTGAGGGTGTCCGACAGCTTCTTCTTGTTTATCCCGAAGTAGCGGGACAGGGAGGGTGAACACTCGCTGGGGCGTGAGCCACTGGAAAGACACAAGATCGCTTCGCAGGCCAGGCGGGTATCGCCCGTCAGAACATCCGCCGCGAAGGCGGTACCCACGCCAGTCGAGTACGACACTGCAAAAACAAGGAGCGCCATCAGGCGCCGCAGGATGTGCATGTTGATTTCCTCCGATCAATGGCAGATGTCGTAGCTGCCGACATCGATGACGGTGTTCTTTTGGCGCGTCTCCGTGGTGACGGTGCATCCGTTGACGGAAGTGATGTTGACCACGCGCGTGGCGCCAACGCAGTAATCGAGGTCGCCTCCGGTGCTGCTATCGCAACTGCCGTACAGTTCCGCCGTGAGATTGCCGTTGGAAAGCTGACAGTGGCCGAACGAGCCACTCTCCCCGCGCCTGGTCACTGACTCCCCTGGGGCCATCAGGAGGCCGAACCAGATGGGAGAGTTCGAATTCCCGCTGCCCGCCGTGGTGCCAGAGGCGTAGGTGCAATTCAACGTGGCTGAGGGTCGATGAATGGTGACGCCGAAGCGTGTTCCGTAATAGACCATCATGCCTTTTGCCAGATTCGGTGGAAGGGTGGAAGTGTTGTTCGTTTCCCCCGATTCCGCGCCGTTCGCGGCGGCGATCAATGTGTCCACGACACCCGACAAGCGAGATGCCGTGCACGAGTCCTGCCACGGCCCCCAAGGCTCATACGCGACGTCGTATGCGTTGGCCTGCAGGATGTATGCGGTCCGGTAACGGGTGCGATTCCCGGTGAAGCCGGCCGGGCACGCGGCCGATTCGGGTTGGGATTCAGCCCGTCGGCAGCCGCCGTAGGTGGTGTGCCAGGCATAGCCGGCCACGCATCCGCCCGGGGGCAGCGGTGCACCCTGGGTGACCAGAATGTTCATGTGAGTCAGATCCGTCTTGAGCTGCACGTCGGCCTGTTTGCCCGGCGGATCTGCAGCGGCTGCGGCGTGGCTTGAGACCAGGAGCGCGGCCAGTGCGAGCGCGCGCCTGCCCCAGCACTTGAGTGTGTGGAAATTCATGCTTGCCTCAAAGGTGATGAGTGCGTCCAGGTCGGACGCA
>DALZRX010000060.1:0-649 GCA_032015805.1 Achromobacter sp. | reverse complement strand
GCTCTGGATCGTCTCTCCCACGGTCAGCGTGTTGTGCAGCGTGACGGGCCGGGTTTCTCCATGTCGCACGAACTGGCCGAAGGGTGTGGCGTCCAGGCTTGCAGCGATGACGGCATGCCCTGGCTGCGCCCCGAAATCAAACCAGGCACGCGGAATGTCCATCAGCGGACCTCGGACACTATTCGACCCGCGGGCGTCGTGGCCACCGTATCCTTCGGCGGCGAGAATGACCTTGCTCAGGAGGGTTTGGTCAAAATCGCCGCGGCTGCCCGCAGGCGGCGTGCATTCGGCGCCTTGCCGCAGGCTGCGCGCCGTGCTGATGGGATGGCAAGCATAGACAAAGGCGCTTGTACGGCAATCAGCGCCTGGGCATGCGCCCTGTCGGACCAGAATGAACCGCGCTACGTCTCCCAAGCTCGGGTATCTCGGGATGGTCGCCGGCAGGAGCCCTAGCGCCGTGAGGTCGGACAGCCCGCCCCGCGCCACTTGTGCGCCTCCCACGCTGGCCCAGGCTAGAGCTGGAGGCGTGGGATACGAACCAGCGGGCAAATCGGTGAGGTCTTCGCCGCGCAGCCAAGCCTCATGCTTTAACTGTAGATCGACCACCGCGCCCCGGATTTGCATCAGGTAACGGCCGGTCGCTTCAGCG
>DALZRX010000059.1:3342-13511 GCA_032015805.1 Achromobacter sp. | reverse complement strand
GTGCGCGGGCCTTCCCCTGTGCATGGCAGCGTCCTTGGCCGCCTCTTGGGCGGCGCTCTGGGCGGCGCTCTGGGCGGCGTCTTGGGTGGCGTCTTGCGGCAGGCCGTCGAACAGGACGGCGATCTGCGTCACGGCGGCAAGCGCGGTGGCACGGTCGTGATAATGCGCCGCAAACTGGCGCAACGGGGCGTAGACCTCGGGCGCCATCAACAGGCAGAACAGTCCGACCTGCAACGTCAGCGGCGACCAGCGCACGTCCAGGAACCCAAGATAGGTCAGGCCGATATAGACGGCAACGCCCGCCACGCCAAGCGCGGCGAAGAATTCCAGCACGGCCGATGACAGGAACGCGATGCGAAGCACCGACATCGTGCGCTGGCGCAGCGCGTCGCTGGCCGCCACCACGGACTGGGCCTCGGCGTGGGCGCGCCCATAGAGCTTCAGCGTCGAAAGCCCCCGCAGCCGGTCCGCGAAAAAGCCCGACAGGCGTGCAAAGGCGCGCAGGTGGCGGCGGCTGGCGCCCTGCGCCCCCCACCCCACCAGCGCCATGAACAACGGGATCAGCGGCGCCGTGATCAGCAGCACCAGGCCGGCGATCACATCCATCGGCAGCAACACCACCGAAAAGGCGACCGGCAGCATCGCGGCGGCGGCCATCGCGGGCAGATATTTGGCAAAGAAGCCGTCCAGCGCCTCCACCTGATCCACGACCGCGCTTGCCAGCTCGCCGGACGCCTTGCCGCGGCTCCAGTGAGGGCCTTTCTGCACCAGGCGCTGGAACAGCGATTGGCGCACATGGCGCTTGATGCGTTCGGACGCATCCGCGCCCGCACGCTCGCCCGCCCAGGCGATGCATGCGCGCAGCAGCATCAACCCTGCAATGCCAAGGATGCCGCCCAGCAGTTCATGCCGCGGGATGCGGCCGACGATCGCCGAATCGAGCACGCTGGCAAGGAGCCAGGCCTGCACGACCAGCAAGGCGCCGCTTACCAGCGGTGCGGCGCCCGCCAGGATCAGCGGAAATCGCGCCGACCTGGCCAATCCCATCAGCCACCGCGACTGCTCGCGCGGTGGCTTCTGCAGGGACGCCGACGGGTCGTGCTCGAGGGAGCTGGCGCCGCCGCTCACTCGTCACCGCGGCTGGCACGCGGGTCATGCGTCTGACCTTCGCGCAGCTCAAACCACATCGCATTAAGGATGGCGAATGCGCACGCCAGGCCAAGGCCAAGAATCCACGAGAAATACCACATGGAACAGGCTCCTTTATCAGTACGAGTTGGGCGAGTCGCCCACCGTTTCATGGGTGACCTTGCCGCGCATGACGCGATACACCCATGCGGTGTAGAGGGTCACAATGGGCAGGAAGATGGCAACCGCGATCACCATGATCCACAGCGTCAGATGGCTGGACGAGCCGTCCCAGACCGTCAGGCCGGCCTTCGGGTTGGTCGACGACGGCATGATGAACGGAAAGAGCGAAAAGCCCACCGTCAGGATCACGCCGGTGATGGAAGCCGAGGACGACAGGAACGCCAGCATGTTGGCGCGCACCGTCAGCAGCAGGCCCGCGAACACGGCGCCGGCCACGCCCAGCGCGGGCGCGATCCACATCCACGGCCATTTCGCGTAGTTGGCCATCCAGGCGCCAGTCTGCACCGACACGGACTTGAGCATGGGATCGGACGGTGCGCCCATGTCGACCGCGCTGGTGATGGCATGGCCCGGCACGCTGCCCGCCACCCAGAAGCCGCCGGCCACGAACAGCGCCGCCGTCAGCACCGCGCACAGACGGCCCCAGTTGCGCGCCCGCGAGGACACGGGATCATCCGTGCGCCATGCCAGCAGCACCGCACCATGCATGGCCAGCATCACCACGCTCAGCACGCCGGCCAGCAAGGCAAACGGCATGAACAACTGGAAGAAGTGCCCTTCGTAGATCGGGCGCAGCGTCATCGCGTCATACGTGAACGGCACGCCGAGGATGACGTTGCCCATTGCCACACCGAACACCAGCGACGCCACGACGCCCGAAAAGCACAGCACGGCGTCCCAGCGGCTGCGCCAGCGCGTGCCTTCCATTTTGCTGCGGTACTTGAAGCCGACCGGCCGCAGGATGAGGGCAAGCAGCACCAGCATCATCGCCAGGTAAAAGCCCGAGAACGAGGCAGCATAGAGCAAGGGCCACGCGGCGAAGATGGCGCCGCCCGCGGTGATGAGCCAGACCTGGTTGCCTTCCCAGACCGGCCCCACCACGTTGATCACGATGCGGCGTTCGGCATCGGTCTTGGCGACCACCGGCAACAGCGCGGCCACGCCCAGGTCAAAGCCGTCCATGACGGCAAAGCCGATGAGCAACGCGCCCATCAGCGCCCACCACACCACGCGCAGGGTGCCGTAGTCAAAAGGAATCAGGGTATCCATTTGCGTTTCTCCCCTCAGGCGCGCACAGCGGCATGGACGGGATCGGCGGCGGTATCACCCGGCGCCGGTCCGTCGGATTTCGGTCCGGCCTTGATGGCATGCAGCATGACCTTCACGCCGATGATGAGCAGGATCGTGTACAGCACCAGGTAGATCGACAGGCTGATGACCAGGTCGGTGAGCGTGAGCCCCGATGCGGCGTAGTACGTGGGTAGGACGCCTTCGATCACCCAGGGCTGGCGGCCATATTCGGCGACGAACCACCCGCTTTCGATGGCGATCCACGGCAGCGGCAGGCTCCACAGCGCCACCTTGAGCAGACGGGGACTGCTGTCCAGACGACCGCGCGACGCAAGCCAGAACGCCACGCCGAAGAACACGATCAGGTACATGCCCACCGCGACCATGATGCGGAACGCCCAGAACAGCGGCGCCACGGTCGGCACGGTATCGATCGCGGCCTGCTTGATGTCCGCCTCGGTCACCTTGCTGATGTCAGGTTGGTGACGCTTGACGAGCAGCGCATAGCCCAGGTCCGGCCAAGTCTTGTCGAACACCATGCGGGCGTCGACGTCCTTGGGATTGGCGCGGATCTTCTGCAGGGCCTCGTACGCCACGATGCCGTCGCGGATACGATTCTCGGCGCGCAGGATCAGGTCGTTGATCCCCAGCAGCGGCGTGGTCAGCGAGCGCGTGCCGATGATACCCATGACGTAGGGAATCTCGATGGCGAAGTCGTTGCGGCGCTCGGCCTGGTTCGGGATGGCGAACAGGTTGAACGAAGCGGGCGCGGGCTCGGTGTGCCACATGGACTCCATGGCCGCGATCTTCATCTTCTGGTGTTCAGTCGTGAGATAACCGCTTTCGTCGCCCAGCACGACCACCGACAGTGCGCCGGCCAGACCGAAGCTGGCTGCCACCGCCATCGAGCGCTTGGCCAGGTCGATATGGCGGCCGCGCAGGAGATACCAGGCGCTGATCGACATGACGAACATGGCGCCCGCCACGTAACCGGCGCTGACGGTATGCACGAACTTGGCTTGCGCGACCGGATTGAAGATGACCGCGGCGAAGTCGGTCATTTCCATGCGCATCGTGTCGGGGTTGAAGATCGCGCCGACCGGGTTCTGCATCCAGCCGTTGGCGATCAGGATCCACAGGGCCGAGAAGTTGGTGCCGAAGGCCACCAGCCACGTCACGACCAGGTGGCTGACCTTGGACATGCGGTTCCAGCCGAAGAAGAACAGGCCGACGAAGGTGGCTTCCAGGAAGAACGCCATCAGCCCTTCAAGCGCCAGCGGCGCGCCGAAGATGTCGCCCACGTAGTGACTGTAGTAGGACCAGTTCATGCCGAACTGGAACTCCATCACCACGCCGGTGGCCACGCCCAGCGCGAAGTTGATGCCGAACAGCGTGCCCCAGAACATCGTCATCTTTTTCCAGATGGGGCGGCCAGTCATGACGTACACGCTTTCCATGATGGCCAGAATGAACGACAGGCCAAGCGTGAGCGGGACGAAGATGAAATGGTAGAGCACGGTCGCGGCGAACTGGAACCGCGAGAGATTCACGACATCGAGATCAATCATGAGGCTGCTCCCAAGGCGTCGACGCGCTACGGCAACCGGCATGGTTCCCCGGCCGTCTACCGCGCCATGTTAGGGGCGATGTATACAACTTCATAGAGGTTTCCTGAAAAATCGGGGCCTGACGGGTCAACCCTTGCCCCGCAATTTGCCGGCGAATCCCAACACCTTCTGCACCTTGGATCCAAGTTTCATGAGACTTTGCAGGGTTTCGGGCGGCAGACGTTGAACCTCATCGAACCACCCCGTGGACAGTTCGATGAGCTCCAGCATTTCGGTCATTCGTTGTTGCGCGTAGGCCTCGTCGGGGCCGGTCGGCGACTCCAGCAGCGTGTCGCGCAGGAGGGTCAAGGTGGGATCGACTTCGCGCTTGCGCTTCTCTTCCATGAGGATGCGGAAGATCTCCCAGACGTCTTTCGGGGTCTCGAAGTAGTCGCGGCGGTCGCCCACCTGATGGATCAGCTTGACCAGGCGCCAGGATTGCAGCTCTTTCAACCCGAGGCTGACGTTCGAGCGCGAAAAGCCAAGGGCCTCGGCGATGTCGTCGGCGTTCAGGGGCTGCGGCGCCAGGAAGAGCAAGGCGTAGATCTGCCCGACCGTGCGATTCACGCCCCAGCGGCTGCCCATTTCACCGAAGTGAAGGACGAAACGTTCAACGTGGGGGGAAAGCGCCATGAGGGTCTGCCAGTAACACGATGAAGCACTGCTCGACACAAACAGTTACTTCAATTCCAGAAATTCCTGAAATTATCGAACAAACGCTGAGAAAGCGCAAACCACACTACAGGCAGGGGCAAGGACGCAAACGACTGCCACTTAGCGGGCGCGCCGCCCAAATTAGCCGGCGAACGTGACAGCCATACAACACAAACGGGGAGCGGCAGGCAGCAAAAACGCCACCGGCCGATTGGCGGGTGGCGTTCATTGAGGCGAAAACGCGGAGAGAGGGTGGGCCTGTACTCCGTCAAGGCCGCGTGCGGCCGGGCAGTCAGCCGGCCTTGACGGTCACGGCGGCGGACACACGCTTGGCCTTGGCGCGGGCGGCGGCTACGTCCTCGGCCACGGCCAGGCCCACGCCCATGCGGCGCTTCACGAAGGATTCAGGTTTGCCGAAAAGACGGATGTCCGTGCCCGGCTCGGCCAGCGCCTCGGCCACGCCGTGGAATGACACCGCGGCGGCTTCCACGCCGCCATAGATGACGCTGCTGGCGCCCGGCTGGCGCAGGCTGGGATCGACCGGCAGCCCCAGCAGGGCTCGGGCGTGCAGCTCGAACTCGTTCTGCACCTGGGTGATCATCGTGACCATGCCCGTGTCGTGCGGACGGGGGCTGACCTCGGAGAACCAGACCTGATCGCCCGCCACGAAGAGTTCGACGCCGAAGATGCCCAGGCCGCCCAATTCGGACGTGACAGCCAGCGCGATGTCGCGGGCGCGCTGGAGCGCTGCCGGGGACATCGGATGCGGTTGCCAGCTTTCGACGTAGTCGCCGTCGACCTGCTTGTGGCCGATGGGCTCGCAATAGCGGGTTTCGACCTGGCCGTCGGCGCCGCGGGCGCGCACGGTCAGGAGCGTGATTTCATAGTCGAAACGAATGAAGCCCTCGACAATGGCGCGGCCTCCCCCGACCCGTCCCCCTTCCTGGGCATAGCGCCAGGAGGAAGCCACGTCATCGGCGCTCTTGATCACCGACTGGCCCTTGCCGGACGAGGACATGACCGGCTTGATGACGCAGGGATAGCCGATGCCGCCGTCGATGGCCTGGCGCAGTTCTTCTTCAGTGTCGACAAATCGGTAGGGAGACGTCGGCAGTCCCAGGGTCTCGGCCGCGAGGCGGCGGATGCCCTCGCGGTTCATGGTGAGCTGCGCCGCGCGGGCCGTCGGGGTGACCCGCGCCACGCCGGCCGCTTCCAGTTCCACCAGCAAGCTGGTGGCAATGGCCTCGATTTCGGGGACAATAACGTGCGGCCGCTCCTGCTCGATGACCTGCCGCAGGGCCTGCGGGTCCGTCATCGAGACCACATGCGCGCGATGCGCCACCTGGTGGCCAGGCGCGTCGGCATACCGGTCCACCGCAATGACTTCAACGCCCAGGCGCTGCAGGGCGATGATGACCTCTTTGCCCAATTCGCCCGAACCCAGCAGCATGACGCGGGTGGCCAGGGGGGACAGTGGCGTGCCAAGAACGGGACTGGAAATGCGGGACATGGAGCGGGCCTGGAAGGAAAGTTTGAAAGCCATTGAAAGACTCGCCAGCATGCCATACGCCCATGCCCGGGGCAAACTAGCATACTGAGATTAAAATCCGCCCTATGACCGACCATCCCACCTCATCGTCTGGCACCGCGCTGGCATCTGCGCGCAGAACGCTACAAATTGAAAGCCAAGGGCTGCTGGACCTGTCCGCCCGCCTGGATGACAGTTTCACGCGGGTCGTCGACCTGCTGCTTGCGTGCCGCGGAAGGGTGGTCGTAAGCGGCATCGGAAAAACGGGACACATCGCCCGCAAGATCGCCGCGACGCTGGCTTCCACCGGCACGCCCGCGTTCTTCGTGCACGCCGCCGAGGCCGTCCACGGCGACCTGGGCATGATCACCCGTGACGACGTGCTGATCGCGATTTCCTATTCCGGCTCCGGCGAAGAGCTGCTGACCATTCTTCCCGTGGTGCGGCGCATGGGCGCCGGATTGGTCGCAATCACCGGCAATCCGCAGTCCGAGCTGGCCCGGCAGGCCGACATTCACCTTGACGCCAGCGTGGCCCAGGAGGCCTGCCCGTTGAACCTGGCGCCTACCGCCAGCACCACGGCCGCCCTCGCCCTGGGCGATGCCCTGGCCGTTGCCTGTCTGGAGGCCCGCGGTTTCGGCCCGCAGGACTTCGCCCGCTCGCATCCGGGCGGCGCGCTTGGCCGCCGGCTCCTGACCCACGTGCGCGACGTGATGCGCCAAGGGGACGCGCTTCCGATCGTGATGGCGGGCACCCCTGTCTCGCAGGCGCTCGAGGTCATGTCGGCCAAGGGCATGGGCATGACGGTCGTGACCGACGCGCAGCACCATCCGCTGGGCATCTTCACCGACGGCGACCTGCGCCGTCTCATTGCGCGACACGGCGACATCCGCAGCCTGACCGTCGAGTCTGGCATGACGCGGTCGCCGCGCAGCATCAATCCCGAGGCCCTTGCCGTCGAGGCCGCCCGGCAGATGGACGAACAACGGCTCAATCACATGCTCGTGATGGACAATGACGGCGCGCTGGTCGGCGCGTTGCACATGCATGACCTGATGGCCGCTAAAGTGGTATGACTATGAACCTTTCCGCCTCCGTGAATCACCCGGCCGAAGCGCTGGTGCTTGCCCGTATCCCCGCCGTCGTACGCGAACGCGCCGCGGCCGTCCGCCTCATGGTCTTCGACGTGGACGGCGTGCTGACCGACGGCAGCCTTTACTACGGCGAAGGCGGCGAACTGCAGAAGCGCTTCCATGCGCTGGACGGCCACGGGCTGCGGCTGCTAATGGAAGGCGGACTGAAAGTGGCGCTGATCACGGGCCGTTCCGGCCCCATCGTCGCGCGCCGCGCGGCGGAACTCGGCATCGCCGAGGTCATCCAGGGCGTGCGCGACAAGGGCACCGCCCTGACCGAACTTGCGCAGCGCTGCGGTGTCCAACTGAATCAAACCGGCTACATGGGCGATGACATCATCGACCTGCCGGCCTTGCAGCGCGCGGGCTTTGCGGCCAGCGTGCCCAACGCGCCGGGCTATGTCAGCCAGGCCGCCCACTGGGTCTCGACCCTGCCCGGCGGAAGCGGCGCCGTACGTGAATGCTGCGACCTTCTGCTGGCCTCGCAAGGACGCCTGGGTGCGTTCCTGGCCGCGCCCGGGCTGCTGGGCCCCGGGGCCATCCAGTGATCGCCCCCTCAACGAATACGCCCTCGCGGCGCACCCGATGAAAGAACGTTTTCCCTCCCTGATCGCGCTGTTCCTGCTGCTGGTGCTTGTCACCAGTTCGTGGTGGGCGGCCGATTACGCGCAGCGCGCCATTCAGGTGGACCCGCCGCGCCGCGTCACGCACGAAATGGACGCGTGGTCGCGCAATTTCGTGATGCTGCGCACCGACCCCACGGGCAAGCCCATCAACCGCCTGGAAGGCGAGTACATGGAACACTTTCCCGACGACGATTCGTATCACGTCACGACGCCGCGCGCCGTGGGCCAGCGCGAAACCAATCCGATCACGGTGGCGGTTTCCAAAACGGCCGTGATGGAACAGGGCGGCAAGCGCATCGTCATGCAAGGCGATGCCCATGTGCTGCGCCAGCCCGATGCCGAGAACGACATGCTGGACGTGCGCAGCCAGCAGCTCATCATCCTGCCCGATGAAGACGTGGTCTTCACCGACCTGCCGGCCACGGTCCTGAAAGGCCGCTCGCGCATGCAGGGCACGGGCATGCACTACAACAACAAAACACGCCAATTGCAGGTTTCGGCATCGACCGATGTGGAAATTGCCGGTTCGGAAGGCAGACAGCAACGCCGTACCGAAATTCCAGCCAACAACACTGATCAGAAAAAACCATGACCGACCTTCGGACCCTCCTTGCCCCGACGACGCGCCTGATGAGCGCCGTGCTCCTGACGGCTTGCGCGCTTGCGCCGGCCCACGCGGCGGACCCGAAAGCGGCAACGCCGGCCGAAGAGCCCAGCACGCTGATCCTGTCGGACACGCTGCACTATGACGACGTGAAGAAGCAAAGCGTATTCACCGGCAACGTGAACATGACGCGTGGCCTGATGACGCTGACCTCCGACACGCTGCAGATGAACGAGGATGCGCAGGGCAACCAGTACGGCACGGCCACGGCCAACAAGGGCAAGGTGGTCACGATCCGCCAGGAACGCCCCGAGAGCTTCGAACTCATCGAAGGCAAGGGCCTGCGCGCCGAATACGACGGCACCAACAGCACGTTCGACCTCATCGGCCAGGCCATCGTGACCCGCTTCGTCTGTGGGAAACCGTTCGATACCATTCGCGGCGAGCGGGTACGCTACAACGAGAAGTCCGGCACGTACGAAGCGCAAGGCGGCCCCAACTCCGCCGCGGCCGGCGGGCGCGTGCGGTCCCTAGCGGAACCTCGCGCCAAGCTGGACGCAGCCGTCGCCGAATGCCGCAAGCAGCAGGCCGCCAAGAAAGGGCGCTGAAGCGCCCTCCATGCAACACCAATCGCAGCCACGATGAACCAACCTTCAGTGCCGACCCCCGTGACCTCCGCCCCTTCGGGCGTCAAGCAGGGCAGCCTGCGCGCAACCGGCTTACGCAAGACCTATAACGGCCGCACCGTCGTGCAGGATGTGTCCCTGTCCGTAGTCAGCGGCGAAGTCGTCGGCCTCCTGGGTCCCAACGGCGCGGGCAAGACCACCAGTTTCTACATGATCGTGGGCTTGGTGCCCGCGGATGCGGGCCGCATCGAGATCGACGGCTCGGTCATCACCGCGATGCCGATCCACAAGCGCGCGCGCATGGGCCTGTCGTACCTGCCGCAGGACGCGTCCGTGTTTCGCCGCCTGACGGTCGAACAGAACATCCGCGCGGTGCTGGAACTGCAAGTGGGACCGGATGAGCGCCCCTTGTCGACCGCCAAGATCAACGAACAGATGGAGTCCCTGCTCGAAGAACTGCAGATCGGGCACATCCGCAGCAACGCCGCGATCTCGCTGTCCGGCGGCGAACGCCGCCGCGTGGAAATTGCGCGCGCGCTGGCCACCAGCCCGCGCTTCATTTTGCTCGATGAGCCTTTTGCCGGCGTGGATCCCATCGCCGTGATTGAAATCCAGCGCATCGTGCGCTTTCTGAAGGGCCGCGGGATCGGCGTGCTGATCACCGACCACAACGTGCGCGAGACGCTGGGCATCTGCGACCGCGCCTACATCATCAGTGAAGGCAAGGTGCTGACGGATGGCCACCCCGACGAAATCGTGGGCGATCCCGCCGTCCGCCGCGTGTACCTGGGCGAACACTTCCGTATGTAACCCCGGCTGAAAGACCCCGTAACGCCCTGCGAAAAGGGGCCATACGCCCTAGGGGTTCAGCCATAAAAATGCCATGTACTTGCTGTAGGTCAGCTTGTTTTATCGGCCCGAGTCTATACACTAGTATCAAACGAACCCC
>DALZRX010000059.1:2208-3332 GCA_032015805.1 Achromobacter sp. | reverse complement strand
TTTCGATCACGTCATCGATACCCAGGTCATGCTCTCAGTAGAGCCCCTGCGGCATAGAGCCGAAATCACCATGCGTCTGAGCGGCAAGGATATTCATTGTGAAGCAACCGATGAAAACCTCTATGCAGCCATAGACCTTCTTGCTGACAAAGTCGACCGTCAGGTCATCAAGCACAAGGACAAGGTAAGAAGTCATTCAGCAGAGTCCGTGAAGCGGCAAGCGGCGACCCTGTCGCCACCCCAGCAGTAACGCGCTTCATGACCGCTCACCTGAGCGACTAGCAGTACAGCGATCCTACGATCCTGCCTAAGTCCCGGTGTCCCGCTAGACCTTGCGTCCAGCTGGGGCATCGGCAAACTCCCCTCCTGCATCACCCCAATCCCTCTTTATTTCATCTAGCTGGCGCTTGCCGGTGGATCGTCGTTTTCCCTGCTTTCGCCGTGGATGGACCGTGCCGCGCATGCCCGAGCGCGCGGAATGCCCACAACGCACCCCGATCAGACTATGCTGTCGCTCTTGTGGCCCCGTTGGCTTCTGGTCGTCTTATACGCCCGGGGCGGTTGATTGTTGCAGTGCGTCATATAACCCTATAATGACCTGATGAATCATTTGTCGCGCATCCTCCCCGCCGGCAACGTCGTGCTCGATATGCTCGCCACGAGCAAGAAACGTGCGTTCGAACAGGCCGGTCTGCTTTTTGAAAACAACAACGGCTTGGCACGCGCACTCGTGTTCGACAGCCTTTTCGCCCGCGAGCGCCTTGGGTCCACCGCCCTCGGTCAGGGCGTGGCCGTGCCCCATGGCCGCGTGAAAGGTCTGGAACAGGCGCTTGCGGCGTTCATCCGCCTTGCCCAGCCGATCACCTTCGATGCGCCCGACGGACAACCCGTGTCGATGCTGCTGTGCCTGCTGGTGCCGGAAACGGCCACGCAGCAGCACCTGGACATCCTGGCCGAACTCGCCCAGCTCATGTCCAACAAGGCATTGCGCGAGGCGCTGGCCACCGAGCCGGACCCGGCCGTCGTCCACAGAATGCTCACGACCGGCCAACTCTGATCCCACGCGGAATCGCTGCCATGCTCACGGTGCAGGAACTCGTCGACGACAACGCCGACAAAATCCC
>DALZRX010000059.1:0-2198 GCA_032015805.1 Achromobacter sp. | reverse complement strand
GTACTACACCCGCTTCGACCTGCGCCGCCGCATGCACCACATGGACGAGCTGCTCATCGGCGGCGTGCCTGCGATTCTGCTGGCCGACGGCCTGACCCCGCCGCAAGATCTCGTCGACCAGTGCGACCAGCATCAGGTGCCGCTCCTGTCCACGCCGGTCGCCGCCGCGCAGCTCATCGACCTGTTGCGCATCTATCTCGGCAAGAAGCTCGCGCCCACCACCACGGTGCACGGCGTGTTCCTGGACGTGCTGGGGCTGGGCGTGCTGATCACGGGCGAATCTGGCTTGGGCAAGAGCGAACTGGCGCTGGAACTGATTTCGCGCGGTCACGGCCTGGTCGCGGACGATGCCGTCGAGTTCTCGCGTACCGCGCCCAACATGATCGAAGGACACTGTCCGCAACTGCTGCAGAATTTGCTGGAAGTCCGCGGCCTGGGCCTGCTCGACATCCGCACCATCTTTGGTGAAACCTCGGTGCGCCGCAAGATGCGGCTCAAGCTCATCGTTCACCTCGTGCGGGCCACCGCGCAGGACAAATTCGAACGCCTGCCGCTGCAGGACATCACGCAGGACATGCTTGGCCTGCCGGTGCGCAAGGTGATGCTGCAGGTGGCTGCGGGCCGCAACCTGGCCGTGCTGGTCGAGGCCGCGGTACGCAACACCATTTTGAAACTGCGTGGCATCGACACGCTGGGCGAGTTCATGGAACGCCAGGCCATGGCGATCCTCCAAAGCAGCAAATGAGCCCGCGTCGTCGCCCTGCGGCATCGTGAGCCTTTACGAAACCCTGGCCGACGAGATCGCCACGTCGATCGCAAGCGGCGTCCTGCGCGCCGGCGACAAGCTGCCGTCGGTACGCGACGCCTGCGCCGCGCGCGGCGTCAGCCCTTCCACCGTTTTCCAGGCCTATTACCTGCTCGAGGCGCGCGGACTCATCCGCGCCCAACCGCGCTCGGGCTATTACGTCAACGCCCCCGCCGAATCGCTGCCGCCCGAACCCGGCGCTTCGTGCCCGGACGGCGAATCGACCGAGCTGGCGATCAGCGAGCGGATCTTCGACATCCTGGGTTCCGTGCGCAACCGCGACGTCACACCGCTGGGCTCGGCCTTCCCCTCCCCGCTGTTGTTCCCGCTGCCGCGCCTGGCGCAGGCAATGGCCGCGCACCTGAAGCGCCAGGATCCGCGCGACACCGTCGAAGACCTGGCGCCCGGCAATCCGCGCCTGCGCCGGCAGATCGCGCTGCGCTATCTGATCGGCGGCATCAACCTGCCGGCCGGCGACATCGTGGTCACCAACGGCGCCCTCGAGGCGCTGAACCTTTGTCTGCAAGCCGTCACGCAGCCGGGCGACACCGTCATCGTTGAGGCGCCCACGTTCTACGGCGCGCTGCAAGCCTTGGAACGCCTCGGCCTGAAAGCCCTGGAAGTGCCCACCCACCCGCGCACCGGCATCGACCTGGACGCCATGGAGGCGGCCATCCTGCGCCACGCGCCACGCGCCTGCTGGCTGATGACGCAGTTCCAGAACCCGCTGGGCTGCCTGATGCCCGACGACAGGAAGCGGCAGCTCGTCGAACTGCTCGCCCGGCACGACATTCCGCTGATCGAAGACGACGTCTATGGCGAGCTGTACTTCGGCGCGACGCGGCCCGTGCCCGCGAAGGCCTACGACACGCGCGGGCTGGTGCTGCATTGCTCGTCGTTCTCGAAATGCCTTGCGCCTGGCTACCGCATCGGCTGGGCCAGCGCGGGACGCTACGCCCAGCAGGTGCAACGCCTGAAACTGTCATCCACGCTATCGGCGTCAGGCCCCGCGCAGGGCGCAATTGCCGAATACCTGGAACAGGGGGGCTACGACCGCCACCTGCGCCGTCTGCGCCAGACCCTGCAGGCGCAGCAGGAGCGCATGGCCGATGCCATCGCTCAGGCGTTTCCCGCCGGCACGCGCGTGACCCGGCCCCAGGGCGGATTCTTCTTGTGGCTTGAGTTGCCTGCCGCCGTCGACGCGCTGTCGCTGCATCGCCAGGCCTTGGCGCGCGGCATCAGCGTCGCGCCTGGGCCGATCTTCTCGGCCAGCGGCCAGTTTGGCAGCGCGCTGCGTTTGAATTACGGCCACCCCTGGGATGCCAGCACCGAGGCGGCCATCCGCACGCTGGGCGAACTGGCGCGCGAGGCTTGCCGGGCAGCCGCTGCGCCG
>DALZRX010000058.1:0-13521 GCA_032015805.1 Achromobacter sp. | reverse complement strand
GGGCCATCAGGATCTTGGTCTTGTCGGTGCCGGCTTCGGCCAGCAGGCGGTCGATCGTGGCGAGCACTTGCTCGGTCTGGCCCGTGATGTCCAGCGTGGCATCGTCCGGCACCTGGCCTGCCAGGTAGGCAACGCCGTTGAACACGGCCATGTCCGACAGGCGCTTGGTCACGTGAAAGCGCTTGATGCTGCTCATGAGAATTCCCCTAGAGTCGAGTGGTTTGGGTGGAACTGGGCAAGCTGCCCGCGCGCGACGCCCAGGCGTCGTCAGGCAGGCGGCAACTGGAAAACCTGGCGCAGATAGGCCAGGTAGGCAGGATCGTCGCACATCGTCTTCTCGGGCGCATCCGACACCTTTGCCACCGGCTGGCCGTTGCAGCGGACCATCTTCATGACGATCTGCAGCGGTTCGTGGCCCAGGTCGTTGGTGAGATTGGTGCCGATGCCGAAAGACACCTTGCAGCGGCCCGAGAACTGGCGGGCCAGTTCGATGGCGCGCGGGAAGGTCAGCGAATCCGAGAACACCAGCGTCTTGGCGCGCGGATCGACGCGGTTCTTGCGGTAGTGCTCGAGCAGGCGTTCGCCCCAGACGAAGGGATCGCCGGAATCGTGGCGCGCACCGTCAAAGAGCTTGCAGAAATACATGTCGAAGTCGCGCAGGAACGCATCCATGCCGTAGACGTCGGACAGGGCGATACCGAGATCCCCGCGGTATTCCTTGGCCCACACTTCCAGCGCGAACACCTGTGAATCGCGCAGGCGCGGACCCAGGGCCTGGCAAGCCTGCAGGTATTCATGGCCCATGGTGCCCAGCGGCAGCACGTCGTGCTCCTTGGCAAGCAGCACGTTGCTGGAGCCGGCGAAATGCGGCCCCATCTCGGCCTTCATGGTGGTGACGATCTCTTCGTGCCAGACCTTGGAGAAGCGTCGCCGGGTGCCGTATTCGGCCACGCGGAAATCCGCCAGCGCGGGATCGTCCAGCACCAGGTGCATTTTGGACTGCAGGCGCTTGCGGCCTTCTTCCCAGTCCGGATGCTTGCGCGTGTTTCGGAAATAGACCTCGTTGACGATGGCCAGTACGGGGATCTCGAAGAGGATCGTGTGCAGCCACGGGCCCTTGACCTCAATGCTGATTTCGCCGGGCCCCTCGCCTTCGCTGATATGGATGCAGCGCTCGGGCATGTGGAAGAGGCCGAGGAAATCAACGAAGTCGCTTTTGATAAAGCGCAAGCTGCCCAGGTATTTAAGTTCGTCTTCCGTGAAGCGCAGTTGGCACAACTGATGCACTTCGTGGCGGATCTCGTCCATATACGGCCGCAAATCCGCGCCCTGCGTACGGCATTTGTACCGGTACTCGACCTGGGCAGCCGGGAAGTGATGCAGCACCACTTGCATCATGCTGAATTTATACAGGTCGGTGTCGAGCAGCGAAGTAATTATCATGATTGCGCGTTTCGTTTCGCGACACCATAGCATGAAGCACAAGGCCATCGGCGCGATGGGCCACGCTGTCAATACGGGTATTGCCGGCACATCGGCGCGGCATTGGGTAAAATCCGCCCATTAAGACACATCTGCCGCCGATCCCCGGAGTTCCTGAATGACCCACGTAGTCACCGAAAACTGTATCAAGTGCAAGTACACCGATTGCGTAGACGTGTGCCCGGTGGACTGTTTTCGTGAGGGTCCGAACTTCCTCGTGATCGACCCCGACGAATGCATCGACTGCGCGGTCTGCATCCCCGAATGCCCCGCCAATGCAATCTACGCCGAAGAAGACGTGCCGCAGGACCAACTCAATTTCATCGCGCTGAACGCGGAACTCTCCCCTGAATTCGCCAGCATCAGCCGTGCCAAGAAGCCCCTGCCCGACGCCGACGAATGGAACGGCAAGCAGGACAAGCTGCAATTCCTGGAAAAGTAATCCACGGGCGCCGGCCGATAAGCCGGACGGCGCCGCGTGCGATGTCCCGATGACCGACGACTCCAAATACACGCGCCAGACCATCACCAGCGTCCACACCTGGGTGCCGGACAAACTGTTTTCCGTGCGCGTGACGCGGGACGATGCCTTTACCTTCCTGCCGGGCCAGTTTGCCCGGGTCGGCCTGCCCGGCGCGGAAGATCCCGATGGTCCGCCCACCATATGGCGCGCCTACTCCATGGTCTCCGCCCCGCATGAACCCGGGCTGGAGTTCTATTCCATCGTCGTTCCTGAAGGCCTGTTCAGCCCGCGCATGGCTCGGCTGCAGCCGGGCGACGCGCTGTATGTGGAAAAGGCCCCCTACGGCTTTCTGACGCTGGAACGCTTTGCCCCCGGCGGCGACCTGTGGCTGCTCGCCTCGGGCACCGGCCTGTCGGCCTACCTGTCCATCCTGCGCGACCCGGCCGTCTGGCGCGACTACCGCCGCGTCATTCTGGTGCACGGCGTGCGCACCACGGCGGAACTGGCCTATCGCGACGAAATCGAGTCCTGGCGCCGTGACCCGGCCCTGGCCGAGGTCTTTGCCACCGACCCCGGCAAGCTCGTCTACCTGCCCATCGCCACGCGCGAAGCCATGCCTGGCATGCCCCAGGCGCGCATCACCACCCTGATCGCCGACGGCCGGCTGGAGCAGCTTGCTGGCCAGCCGCTGGACCCCGAGACCGCCAAGGTCATGCTGTGCGGCAACCCTGCCATGCTGGCTGAGGCACGCAAATTGCTGGGTGATCGTGGATTCAAGCCCGGACGCCGCGGCATTCCGGGCAACCTGGCGGTAGAAAACTACTGGTGATCCGGCACTGCGTGGCGTAGTGCGTAAATCCTCCATTTGGTATCACCGCAGGGCATAAAAGCGGCCCTAAACTGGTGCCAAACATATGACGGGTCGCTTTTTAGCAACAAAATCAGGCACTTTGCCTGCCATTCTTCAGGCTGATTGGATATAACGTTACGCCTCGGAGCAATAATCGGGGCACACGCTCGACCCAGAAGGACTTCCCCGAAATGCTGTACCAATTGCACGAAATGCAGCGCGCTTTCCTGACTCCGTTCGCTGCATTCACGGACGCCGGTTCTCAGCTGTTCTCCAGCCCCTACAGCCCGCTCGCCTATACCCCGATTTCCCGCCAGATGGCCGCGGGGTACGAGCTGATGACCCGTATCGGCAAGGAATACCAAAAGCCTGCCTGGAATCTCCCCACCACCCAGATCGGCGGCAATTCCGTCCGCGTGATCGAAGCCGTGGCCATGGACAAGCCGTTCTGCCGCCTGGTGCATTTCCAGCGCGACGTGCGGCTGGCCGGCAAGAACGATCCGAAGGTGCTGCTGGTCGCCCCGCTTTCCGGGCACCACGCCACCCTGCTGCGCGACACGGTGCGCGCGCTGCTGCCCAACCACGACCTCTACGTGACCGACTGGGTCGACGCCCGCATGGTGCCCCTGTCGGCCGGTCCGTTCCATCTGAACGACTACGTGCGCTACGTGCAGGACTTCATCCGCCACCTGGGTCCGGACGTGCATGTCATCTCGGTCTGCCAGCCCACCGTGCCGGTTTTGGCCGCCGTGTCGCTGATGGCGTCCGCCAACGATCCCTGCCAGCCGCGCAGCATGGTGATGATGGGCGGCCCCATCGATCCGCGCCAGTCGCCCACGCAGGTCAACCGCCTGGCCACGACCAAGCCCTATTCCTGGTTCGAGAACCAGGTCATCCACCCCGTGCCGCCCCGTTATCCGGGTGCCGGCCGCCGTGTTTATCCGGGATTCCTGCAGCATGCCGGGTTCATGGCCATGAACCCGGACCGCCACATGAAGTCGCATTACGACTTCTACCTGGACCTGCTGCGCGGCGATGACAGCGACGCCGAAGCGCATCGCCGCTTCTACGACGAGTACAACGCGGTACTGGACATGCCGGCCGAGTTCTACCTGGACACGATCCGCATGGTGTTTCAGGACTTCTCCCTGCCCAGCGGCACCTGGCAAGTGGACGGCAAGCTGGTGCGCCCGGCCGACATCAAGGACGTCGCCCTGTTCACCATCGAAGGCGAACTGGACGACATTTCCGGGCAAGGGCAGACGCGCGCCGCGATCAAGCTGTGCAAGAACATCCCGGCCGACCGCAAGTCGCACTACACCGCGCCGAACTGCGGCCACTACGGCATTTTCTCCGGCCGCCGCTGGCGCGAAATGATCTGTCCTAAAATTGCCGAGTTCATCCGGCAATCGGCTTAAGGACGGCAACGCGCCGTCCGCCGGGCGGAGCACGGGCAAGCGCCCGGCGCCGCCGGCAGCCTGATCCGTCTCCCGGGGGCCCGAGCGGCCCCTTTTCATTACTGGCTTTACATGTCCTGTCGCTCACTAGCCGACCGCGTTGACGCCTTGCTTCCCCAGACGCAATGCACCAAATGTGGTTACGACGGCTGCCTGCCCTATGCCGAGGCCATCGCCGAGGGCGCCGCGCCGATCAACCGCTGTCCACCCGGCGGCGACGAAGGCGTCGCCGCCTTGTCCGCGTTGCTCGGCACCCCTCTCCTGCCTCTTGATCTCTCGCGCGGCGAACCGGGCCCGCTGCTGGTCGCACGCATCGATGAATCGCATTGCATCGGCTGTACGCTATGCATCCAGGCCTGTCCGGTGGACGCCATCGTCGGTGCGAACAAGCACATGCATACCGTGCTGGACGACTGGTGCACCGGCTGCGACCTGTGCGTGGCGCCCTGTCCGGTCGACTGCATCGAGATGGTGCCGGCTGGCCGCGCGTGGACGAGCGAGGATGCCGCCATCGGCCGCCAGCGGCATCGCAACCACCTGGCCCGTGCCGAGCGCCTGGCTGCCGACAACGCGCGCCTGATGGCGCCGGATATACCGGAAGCGCCTGCCCCGGCGGCGCCCGCTTCCGAGGACGCGCAAAAAGAAGACCGCAAGCGCTCCGCCATCGAATCCGCGCTGGCCCGCGCCCGGGCCCGCCGCAATCCCACGCAGTCATGAACGCCGCCAAACGTCGAGAGATCTTTGCCCGCCTGCACGCGGCCAATCCAAGCCCCACCACCGAACTGGAATACGCCACGCCATTCCAGTTGCTCATTGCCGTGCTGCTGTCGGCGCAGGCGACGGACAAGTCGGTCAACATCGCCACGCGCAAGTTCTTTCCGCAGTACGGCACGCCCGAAGCCCTGCTGGCGCTCGGCGAAGAAGGGCTCGCCAACTACATCAAGACCATCGGCCTGTTTCGCACCAAGGCGAAGAACGCGATCGCCACCTGCCGGATCCTGATCGAGCAGCACGGCGGCCAGGTGCCGCAGACGCGCGAGGCCCTGGAGGCGCTGCCCGGCGTGGGCCGCAAGACAGCCAACGTGGTGCTCAACACGGCGTTCGGTGAACCGGCAATGGCGGTGGACACACACATATTCCGCGTGTCCAATCGCACCGGCATCGCGCCCGGAAAAAACGTGCTTGAAGTCGAGTTGAAACTCATGAAGTTCGTGCCGCGCGAATATCTGCTGGATGCGCATCACTGGCTCATCCTGCATGGCCGCTACATCTGTGTGGCGCGCAAGCCGAAATGCCCGCAATGCGGCATTTCCGATCTCTGCGAATTCAAGCAGAAAACGCCTGCCTGAAGCATCGCGCGCGCTGCCGGGACGCAATTAATGCGAGCGAAAAACCGGGTTTTCCCTCGCCTTTCGTCGCGTGACATATTGATGACGGTCAACGCTTAATTGCTGCAACGCATTTCCATATTGGAAAGGCTTTCTCCCCATGCGAGCAAAGCATTGTCGGCATGCCGACAATTCAGCTTTCCGCAGTGCAAAACCTATGACAAACCCTCATGGAATTTTGATTGCGACGTCCGCATACTCGCCGCAACTCATAAGAAAACTAAGCACGCAGACAGTTTTCGAACCCTGCGGGGGCCGGACGCAATGACGTCAGGTGGAGACCATATAAATACAACGCTGGTGCAGCGAGCATGGATGACACAATCCTGGAGACAAAAGGCCTCACCAAGGAATTCCGCGGTTTTGTCGCGGTCAATGGGGTCGATTTGCGTATCAAGCGGGGCGAGATTCATGCCTTGATCGGGCCTAACGGCGCGGGCAAGACGACATGCTTCAACCTGCTTACGAAATTCCTCGCTCCCACGTCGGGAAGCATCAAGTTCAATGGCGTCGACATCACCGGCGAGCGGCCCGCGCAGATCGCGCGGCGCGGCATCATCCGGTCATTCCAGATATCGGCGGTGTTCCCGCACCTGACCGTGCTCGAGAACGTGCGGATCGGCCTGCAGCGCAAGACTGGCCTGTCCTACCACTTCTGGCAAAGCGACAAGCGGCTGGCCGTCCTGAACGAGCCCGCGCGCGCACTGCTTGAACAGGTCGACCTGGGCGAATTTGCCGACGAAACCACCGTCAACCTGCCGTACGGCCGCAAGCGCGCGCTCGAGATTGCCACCACGCTGGCAATGGAGCCCGAGCTCATGCTGCTGGACGAGCCCACCCAGGGCATGGGCCACGAAGACGTGGATCGCGTCACGCAACTGATCAAGCGCGTCAGCGCCGGACGCACCATTCTCATGGTGGAGCACAACATGAATGTCGTGTCCTCCATCGCCAACACCATCACCGTGCTGGCGCGCGGTGCGGTGCTGGCCGAAGGTTCCTACGCCGAAGTCTCCCGCCATCCGGCCGTGATGCAGGCTTACATGGGCACGACCGACGGCGAACTTCAAGGAGCGCACGCATGAGCACCCCCGCACTCGAAATCTCGGGCCTTAACGCCTGGTACGGGGAATCGCATATCCTGCACGGCGTAGACATGCGCGTCGGGCAGGGCGAGGTCGTCACGCTGCTGGGCCGCAACGGCGCCGGCCGCACCACGACGCTGCGCGCCATCCTTGGCCTGACGGGTTCGCGCAAGGGCTCGGTCCGCATCCACGGCACCGAAGCCATCGACCTGCCCACCTACAAGATCGCCCACCTGGGCGTCGGCTACTGCCCCGAGGAACGCGGCATCTTCGCCAGCCTCTCGTGCGAAGAGAACCTGTTGCTTCCGCCGGTCGTCGGCTCGCTGGGCGGCGGCATGTCGCTGGCCGAGATCTACGACATGTTCCCCAATCTGCTGGAGCGCCGCAATTCTCCCGGCACCCGCCTGTCTGGCGGTGAACAGCAGATGCTTGCCGTCGCGCGCATCCTGCGCACCGGCGCGAACCTGCTGCTGCTCGACGAAATCTCCGAAGGCCTCGCCCCCGTCATCGTGCAGGCACTGGCCCGCATGATCACGGCGCTCAAGCAGCGTGGCTACACCATCGTGATGGTGGAGCAGAACTTCCGCTTTGCCGCGCCGCTGGCCGACCGCTTCTACGTCATGGAGCACGGGCAGATCGTCGAGCACTTCGAAGCCGCAGAACTTTCAGAAAAACAGGACACGCTCAACGAACTGTTGGGCGTCTAAAGCAACCTGTCATCCGCCGGAACCCCGGCAAACACCACACCGTAGGGAAGAGGAGTCATCCCATGAAGCTGCACACCATCACTGCTGCACTGGCCATGGCGGGCCTGGGATTCGCCGGGGCAGCCGCCCAGGCCCAAGGCATCTCCGACGATGTCATCCGCATCGGCTTCATCACCGACATGTCCGGCGTGTATTCCGACATCGACGGCAAGGCGGGCCTGGAAGCGGTCCGCATGGCGATCGAGGATTTCGGCGGCAACGTCAACGGCAAGAAGATCGAAGTGCTGTCCGCCGATCACCAGAACAAGGCAGACGTGGCCTCGGCCCGCGCGCGCGAATGGTTCGATCAGCAGAAGGTCGATGTCATCATCGCCGGCACCAACTCGGCCACCAGCCTGGCCATGGCGGCCGTGGCGGCTGAAAAGAAGAAGCCCTTCATCGCCATTGGCGCGGGCGCTTCCGACCTGACCAACGCCCAGTGCTCGCCGTACACCGTGCACTACGCCTACGACACCGTGGCGCTGGCGCGCGGCACCGGTTCGGCGGTGGTGAAGGATGGCGGCAAGAGCTGGTTCTTCCTGACCGCCGACTACGCCTTCGGCCACGCCCTCGAACGCGACACCATGGCCGTGGTCAAGGCCGCCGGCGGCGAGATCAAGGGCCAGGTGCGCGCTCCGCTGGGCGCTTCCGACTTCTCGTCGTTCCTGCTGCAGGCACAGTCTTCCAAGGCGCAGATCCTGGGCCTCGCCAATGCCGGCGGCGACACCATCAACTCGATCAAGGCCGCCAACGAATTCGGCGTCACCAAGACCATGAAGATGGCCGGCCTGCTGGTGTTCATCAACGACATCCACTCGCTCGGCCTGGAAGCCACCAAGGGCATGTACCTGACCGACGGCTGGTACTGGGATCAATCCGACGCATCGCGCGCCTGGGCCAAGAAGTTCGAATCCAAGGTCGGCCGCAAGCCGTCCATGCTGCAGGCAGGCGATTACTCGTCGGCGACGTTCTACCTGAATGCCGTCAAAGCCACCGGCTCGGATAACGGCGACGACGTGATGAAGTGGATGAAGTCGAACAAGGTGAACGACTTCTTCGCCCAAGGCGGCGTCGTGCGCGAAGACGGCCGCATGGTCCACGACATGTACCTGATGCAAGTGAAGACCCCGGCCGAATCCAAGGGCCCGTGGGACTACTACAAGGTGGTGGCGACGCTGCCTGGCGACGAGGTCTACACCAAGTTGTCCGAGTCCACCTGCAAGCTGGTCAAGAAGTAAACCAGCCCATGTGATCCCGGATGCGGTCCGGGCCGATTGCCCGGCCGCATCCCTCCTGACTAGCTCGCCTCCTTCCGTACCGCGCAGGACTTTCACAAGATGACTGACATTTTCGGCATCCCCATACAGGCCTTGTTCGGCCAGCTGTTACTGGGCCTGGTCAACGGTTCCTTTTATGCAATGCTGTCGCTCGGACTCGCCGTCATCTTCGGGCTGCTGAACGTCATCAACTTCGCCCACGGCGCCCTCTACATGCTGGGCGCCTTCCTTGCATGGATGGGGCTTTCGTACTTTGGCCTGAATTACTGGGTCATGCTGATCCTGGCGCCACTGATCGTGGGGCTGTTCGGCATCATCATCGAGAGGCTGCTGCTCAAGCACCTCTACAAGCTCGACCACCTGTACGGGCTGCTGCTCACCTTCGGGCTGACGCTGCTGATCGAGGGGCTGTTCCGCAGCTTCTACGGCGTGTCGGGCCAGCCTTATCCCACACCCGAAGCCTTGCGGGGCGCGACCAATCTGGGCTTCATGATCCTGCCGAACTATCGCGGCTGGGTCGTGGCGGCTTCGATCATCGTCTGCTTCGCCACGTGGTACGTCATTGAGCGCACCCGCCTGGGCGCCCTGTTGCGCGCCGGCACCGAGAATCCGCGTCTCGTGGAATCCTTCGGCGTGAACGTGCCGCGCATGATCACGCTGACCTACGGTTTCGGCGTGGCGCTGGCGGGCTTTGCCGGCGTGCTGGCCGCGCCCGTGTTGCAGATCTCGCCGCTGATGGGGTCCAACCTCATCATCGTCGTGTTCGCGGTGGTCGTGATCGGGGGCATGGGGTCGATCTTCGGCGCCATCGTCACCGGGCTGGGCCTGGGCGTGGTCGAAGGCCTGACCAAGGTGTTCTGGCCCGAAGCGTCCAGCACGGTCGTCTTCATCATCATGGCCATTGTTCTGTTGATCCGCCCGGCCGGGCTGTTCGGAAAAGAAAAATGAATCGTCAATTCCTGGGCTATGCGGTCTTGGCCATCGTGGTGGCCATGCTTCCCTTCGTCGGGGTGTATCCGATCTTCGCCATGAAGGTCATGTGCTACGCCCTCTTCGCCTGCGCCTTCAATCTGCTGCTGGGGTTCACGGGTCTGCTGTCCTTCGGCCACGCCGCCTTCCTGGGCAGCGCGGCGTATGCGGCCGGACACAGCATGAAGGTGTGGGGTTTGCCCACCGAACTGGGGCTGCTGTTCGGCGTGGCCGTGGCGGCGCTGCTGGGCCTGGCGATGGGCGCGATTGCCATCCGGCGCAGCGGCATCTACTTCGCCATGATCACGCTGGCGCTGTCGCAGATGGTGTTCTTCTTCTTCCTGCAGGCCAGGTTCACGGGCGGCGAGGACGGCCTGCAGAGCGTGCCGCGCGGCACCCTGCTGGGGCTGATCGACCTGTCCAAGGACATCAACCTGTACTACGTGGTGATGGCCATCTTCATCATCGGCTACTTCATCATCTGGCGTACCGTGAACTCGCCTTTTGGCCAGGTGCTGCAGGCCCTGCGCGAAAACGAACCGCGTGCGATCTCGCTGGGCTACGACGTGGATCGCTTCAAGCTGGTGGCCTTCGTGCTGTCGGCCGGGCTGGCCGGCCTGGCTGGCGCCACCAAGACGCTGGTGTTCGTGTCGGCCACGTTGTCGGACGCCACCTGGCAGATGTCGGGCCTCGTGATTCTGATGACGCTGATCGGCGGGCTGGGTACGCTGACCGGCCCCGTGCTGGGCGCGTTCATCGTGGTGCTGCTCGAGAACAAGGTGGGCGACTTCGGCCAGATGATGGCCAACCTGACCGGCGTCGAATGGTTCCTGCGCCTGGGCGAGTCCGTCACGATCGTGAGCGGCCTGATCTTCGTGATCTGCGTGCTGGCCTTCCGGCGCGGCATCGTGGGCGAACTGGGCGCGCTCTTCAACCGCCGGCGCACCGCCCGCGCCTGATCTGACATCGCAGCAGCATGACACTCGGGGCCGCGCATAGCGGCCCCGTTGCATTGGGCGGCGCGGCAGCGCCCCGTACAATGGCAGGCACCCCACTACACAGGTGCCGACCATGCGCATCACGCATCTCGTTCCCGGCCTCGGCGCGCTCGCGCTGGCCGCCGCCCTGCTGTCCCCCACCGCGGCCCATGCTGCGTCCTCCGCCCCGGTTTGCGAAGTCGACCGGCCCATTCGTTTCAGCGGCCTGAACTGGGAATCCAACCTGGTCCTGGCCGGCATCGAACGCTATGTGCTGGAACACGGCTACGGCTGCAAGACGTCCGTCGAAATCGGTGAAACCCTGCCCATGCTGGCCGCGCTGCAGCGCGGCGATGTCGACGTCACGCCCGAGGTCTGGCCCGGCCAGATCGAAGGCGCCTGGAAGAAGGCGCTGGCCAGCGGCAAGGTCCTGGGCGTGGGCCACGTCTACGACGCCGGCGAAGGCTGGTACGTGCCCCGCTACACAGTCGAGCGCCACCCGGATCTCAAAACGGCCGCCGATCTGGCGCGCTTCAAGGAAGTATTCGCCGACCCCGAAGATCCAGGGCGCGGCCGCATCTACGGCTGCCCGGCAGGCTGGGCCTGCGGCACCCTGAACGACAACCTGCTGCGCGCCCTGAAGCTGGACAAGGATTATTCGTTGTTCGCGCCCGGCTCGGGCGCCGCCCAGAAGGCCGCGATCGTGTCGGCCTACAAACGCAAGCGCGACATCGTTTTCTATTACTGGACACCCACGTCGTTGGTCGGCGCCCTGGACCTGGTCAAGCTGGAGCTCCCCGCGTTCGACCAGGCGGCCTACACGTGCATGACCGATCCGAAGTGCGCCGATCCGGTGGCCACGCAGTTCAAGCCCAATCCGGTGGTGACCGGCATGAACGCCGCTTTTGCGAAACAGGCGCCGCGCATCACCGAGTTCCTGACCAAGCTGACGGTGCCCGACGATGCCATCGACGCCACGCTGGGCTGGCTGGAAAACGAAGGCAAGGAACCCGAAGACGCCGCGCGCTACTTCCTCAAGCAGTACGCGCCGGTCTGGCGGCAATGGATGCCCGCGGATGCCGCCGACCGTGTGCAGGCGGCGCTGGCCAAGGAATAGCGCCGCGCCTCATGTATTCTGGCGATTCGGCGGGGCCGCCCAGGTGGGGCCGCCTAGGTGGGACCGCCTAGGTGGGACCGCCTGGATGCGGCCAGGCCAGTTCGGCCATACGCGCCAACCCGATTCAAGCGAAGGAAGACAATCATGGATGCCCTGTTCTGGCACAACGGTCACTGGACCACTGAAAACCCCAAACTGCTCGGCCCGGCCGACCACGCCTTCTGGATGGCCAGCATGGTCTTCGACGGCGCGCGCGCATTTCGCGGCCTGACCCCGGACCTGGACCTGCACTGCCAGCGCGTCGTGCGCTCGGCGGAAAAGATGCTGATGAAGCCGCAAATGGGCTGGGAAGAGATCCAGGACCTGTGCCTGCATGCCGTTGCGCGCTTTCCGGAAGGGTCCGAGCTCTACATCAAGCCCATGTTCTATTGCGCCGACGGCTTCCTGCTGCCCGATGCCGAGAAGACGCAATTCGTGCTGCACGTGTTCAAGGTGCCCATGCCGGGCGACCTGGGATTCTCGGCCTGCTTCTCCAGCTTCGCGCGCTCGTGGCCCAATATGGCGCCCACGGACGCCAAGGCATCCTGCCTGTACCCGAACGGCCAGCGCGCGATCCGCGAGGCCGCCGAAAAAGGCTTCGACAACGCCATCATGCTGGACGGCGAAGGCCATATCGCCGAGTTCGCCACCAGCAACCTGTGGCTGGCCAAGAACGGCGTCGTCTCCACGCCCGTGGACAACGGCACCTTCCTGAACGGCATCACGCGCCGCCGCGTGCTGGCCCTGCTGAAGGCCGACGGCATCGAGGTCCAGGAGCGCAGCCTGACCCGCGCCGATGTCGAAGACGCCGACGAAGTGTTTTCGTCGGGCAACTACGGCAAGGTGGTGCACGTGAACCGCGTCGAGTCGCGCACGCTGGAGTACGGCCCGCTCGCGCGCCGCGCGCATCAGTTGTACATGGACTACGCGGAAAGCTCGCGCCGCTGAACGGCCGCCGCGATGCAAGCCCCTGCCTTGAAACCGCCCGCCCCATACGAAAACGCCGTCACCTTCCGGTTCGGCGATTCCCCCGCGCTTGCGGACGAGCTGCTCGCACTGGTGCTTTCGGGCGCCAAAACGGCCACGTGCGGCGCGCTGCGCGACTTCGGCGAACAGGAACCGGTGCCCGAGGCGGGCCGGCGCGACGTGGTGCTGGACGGCCAAGGCCGGCCGGCCTGTGTCATCGAAACGGAAAGCGTGCTGATCCAGCGCTTCGACCAGGTGGACGCAGCGTTCGCCCTGGCCGAAGGTGAAGGTCCTTACGAGGCTTGGCGGGACGGGCATATCGCGTACTTCGCGCGCAACGGCGGATACGCGCCGGACATGATGCTGGTGTGCGAGCGCTTTTGCCTGGTCCACGTGTTCGACCGCGCAACCTGACCCCGGCGGCGCCTGTTGCCGCACCATAAAAAAACGCCGGCGCCTTGTGGCAGCCGGCGTTTTTTTGTCCCGCGTGGTCTCAGGCCGCTTCCGCGCCCTTGCCCAGCCCCAGGTAGCTTTCGATGACCTTGGGATCGCCAGCCAGTTCACGCGCCGGACCGTGCAGGATGACCTCGCCGGTTTCCAGCACGTAGCCGTAATCAGCCACCTGCAGCGCCGCGCGGGCGTTCTGCTCGACCAGCAGGATCGCCACGCCGGTCTCGCGCAGGCGCGCGATGATGTGGAAGATCT
>DALZRX010000057.1:0-13627 GCA_032015805.1 Achromobacter sp. | reverse complement strand
ACGCCCGACCGCGCCGTCCACGACGCCGACAACGGCACCTCGCTGCCCGGCAAACTGGTGCGGGCCGAAGGCGCGCGCCCCAGCGGCGACCCCGCCGTGGACGAAGCCTATACGCACCTGGGCTCGACCTACAAGCTCTTCTGGAACGTCTACAAGCGCCACTCCATCGACGCGCACGGGCTGCCGCTGATTGGCACGGTGCATTACGGCGAGGACTACGAAAACGCCTTCTGGAACGGCGCGCAGATGGTGTTCGGCGATGGCGACGGCGAGATCTTCAACCGCTTCACGGTCGCCGTGGACATCATCGGCCACGAACTCACGCACGGCGTGATCGACACCGAGGCCGCCCTGCTCTACCAAGGACAATCCGGCGCGCTGAACGAATCGCTGTGCGATGTGTTCGGCGCGCTGGTCAAGCAGTATTCGCTGGGGCAGACGGCCCGGCAGGCGGACTGGCTGGTGGGCCAGGGTCTGTTCACGGAAAAGGTGCAGGCGCGCGCACTGCGATCCATGGCCGAACCGGGCTCCGCGTACGATGATCCGGTGCTGGGCAAGGATCCCCAGCCCGGGCACATGCGCGACTATGTCGATACGCCGCGCGACAACGGTGGCGTGCACATCAATTCTGGCATTCCGAACCGCGCGTTCTACCTGGCCGCGACGGCGCTGAACGGCAACGCCTGGAACGGCGCCGGCCAGGTCTGGTACGACACGCTGTGCGACAAGCGCCTGCGCCACGATGCAGGCTTCAAGGACTTCGCCAGCCTGACGCTGCAGATCGCCGGCGAGAAGCACGACGAAGCTGTCCGCCGCGCCGTCGACGAGGCCTGGAAGGCCGTGGGAGTGCTGCCATGATCGAACTGCCTCCGCTCGACCTCGTACAACTGGTGCGCCTGACCCGCGAGGGCGGCCTGGCTCACATCCCCGGGCTCGCGCAGCCGCGCCGGATCGATATGGCCACCTGCCCGCCCGGCGTGCGGCAGGAGGTCTGCGACGCGCTCCAACATGCTGCCCCCAGGGCCGTTTCCGACGGCCCCGGCGTGGGTGGCGACCAGCGCTATTTCCACGTCGAAGTGGAATTCGAAGGCACGGAAACGGCGCGCGTCACTTTTTACGTGCCGGAGGCGGATGCCCCGGAAACGCTCGTGCGTCTGTGGAAGAACCGGGCCGGCCAATCTGAATAGCACGCCCGGCATACAAGCCCGCCATCGCCATGACGGCGCACAACACGGCGCATACGCCCAGCGCGAAGCCCCACCCGCCCAGCTTGTCGTGCACGCCCCCCACCAGCGCCGGCCCCGTCGCGGCGAACAGGTAACCGACACATTGCGCCATGCCCGACAAGGCCGCGGCCTGTTGCGCATGGCTGGCGCGCAATCCCACGAACGCCAGGCCCAGGATGATGCCCGCACCGGTGCCCAGTCCCAGCAACGCGATCCATAACGCGCCCCATGCGGGCGCCGCGATCAGACCCGTGAAGGCCACGAAAGACGCGCCTGCCGCGCAGAACGCCGCCGCCCGCTGGTCCTTCAGCCGGCGCAGCAAGGGCGCCAGGAACAACGCAGGCGCCGCGGACGCCAGTTGCATGAATCCATGCAGCGAACCGGCGCGCTCGGCCGAATAGCCCGCGTCACGCAGAATGGCGGGCAGCCAGCTCACCGCCACATAGAACACGAACGAATTGATGCCCAGGTACACCGTGACCTGCCAGGCCAGCGGCGATCGCCACAGCCGCACCCCGTGCGGGGCATGCGCGGTGGTGGCGGCGGGCGGCGTATGGTTGGCAAGCTGCGGCAGCCACAGCAGCAGGCTGATCAGCGGCAGCGCCAGCATGCACAGCGTCGAAAACCGCCAGCCACCCAGCGGCAGGTTGGCAAGCGGAATGGCAATGGCCGAAGCCAGCCCCGCCGCCAGGCCCATCGTCAGGACGTATGCGGACGTCAGCCCCGCCACGCGCTGCGGGAAGTCGCGCTTCAGGAGACTGGGCAGCAGCACATTGCCAAGCGCAATGCCGGCGCCGATGATGCCAGTGCCCGCATACAGACCGACGGCAGCCCCCACCGTGCGGATGAGGATTCCGGCGGCAATCAGCAGCATCGCCGCGAACAGCGTGCGCTCCAGGCCAAACCGGCGCGCCAGTCCTGCGGCAAACAGCGATACCACCGCGAAGGCCAGCAGCGGCAAAGTGATCAGCATCCCGGCGGCTGCGGACGACAGATCCAGCTCGGCACGGATGAGTCCGATGAGCGGCGGCACACCGGTGAACGGCGCGCGCAGGGCCATGGCGATGCAGAGAATGCCCAGGATCAGCAGCGCGGGGCGGCTGGCCGGCATCGGGTGGCGGGAAGCGTGGGGCATTGAGCGACTCGATGGATAGTAGGAACACGGCGCAAGCCAGTTTCGATTCCGCCAGCTTACGCATCCTCTGCTTTACCGAATTTCGAGACAATGACAAACTCTCCCTCAATTCGGCCAAACTGGTTTCGGTCCGAGGCCTCCCGCATGCGCACGCCCGACACCCCGCCCGCTCCGTTCGATCCTGATTCCGCCTCGCAGTGGGCGTTCGCCATGCCCGTGCACGCGGCCGAGCAGGACAACGAATCTCCCACGCATCGGCACCAGATGGGCCAGCTTGTCCTGTCGCTGCGCGGTGGGGTCACGTGCTCGGTCCCGCAGGGCCTGTGGATGGTGCCGCCGCAGTGCGCCGTCTGGATTCCGGGTGGCGTGCCGCATAGCAATCGCGTCACGGCCAATGGCCGGGTGTGCTTCCTGTTCGTGCCGGCTGACGCGCCCCGCTTGCCCACGGCATGCTGCACGCTGGCGATCACCCCGCTGGTGCGCGAGCTCGTCGTGCACCTGGCCGACCTGACGCCCGCCGACGCCGCGGCCACTGCAAATCGCAAGCTGGCCGACGTGCTGCTGGACCAGCTTTCCCAGATGCCCACCGAGCACCTGCACCTGCCCATTTCCGATCACCCGCGCCTGCGCGAGATCGCCAGCGCGCTGAACGCCGACCCCGCAGATCGCAGCACCGTCGCGCAATGGGGCAGGCGCGTGGCGATGAGCGAGCGCACACTGGCACGGCTTGTGCAGCAGGAGGTCGGCATGAGCTTTGGCCGCTGGCGCCAGCAATTGCACATCATCCTGGCCCTGCAACGGCTGTCGGCCGGCGTGTCGGTGCAGCGCACGGCCGAGGACCTGGGCTACGAGTCGGTCAGCGCCTTCATCACCATGTTCAAGAAGACGCTGGGCAAGACGCCCGCACGCTATTTCGCCGACAAGAGCGACGGCCAGGCGCCCGTGCAGTAGGGGGGAATGTCCCGGGTTCTGGCTCGGGAATCGGCGTGGCCGGCGGGTTGCGCGGACTACGCCTGCTTTGCGCTGGCGACGATGAACAGTCGCGGAAACGGCAGCAGCACGGTGCCGTCCGCCAGCGCGGGATAGGCCGCCTCGATCAGCGATTGATAGCGCGCCAGGAAACCTGCCTGCTCATCGGCATCCAGCTTGTCCAGATACGGCCGCAGCGCCGTGCCCTTGAACCACTCCACCACGGCGGCGGCCCCCGCAAGCGGATGGTGATACGTCGTGCGCCACACATCCAGCGCGCCGCAATGGGGCTTGAGCAGTTCGTAATACCAGGCCGCGCTGTGGCGCGGCGGATGCTTCACGCCGCCGGTCTTGGCTGCCCAGGGCGCTTCGCCCGCCACCTGTCTGGCAAGACGATGCGCGGGCTCTTCCAGGTTGTCCGGCGTCTGCACGCCCAGGCTTCCGCCCGGCGCCAGCTTCGCCACCAGCGCGGGATACAGCTTCTCGTGGTCAGGCACCCATTGCAACGCGGCGTTGGCCAGGATCACGTCGTATGCCTGCGGCGGATTCCAGGTGGCGATGTCAGACAGTTCGAATGACAGCGCGGGCATGCGCTTGCGCGCCGCCTCGATCATGTCCTGCGAGCTGTCCATCCCCGAAATTTCCGCATCCGGATAGCGGCTTGCCAGCACCTCCGTGGAATTGCCCGGCCCGCAACCAAGATCCACGGCGCGCTTGACGACCAGGTTGGGCAGCGCCGCCACCAGATCCCGCACCGGCCGGGTGCGTTCGTTCTCAAAAGCGGAGTACTGCTTGGCGGACCAGCTATTCATGATCGTTCCTTGCGTGGCGGCGTGTAGCGCCGACTGTACGCCTCGGCCTTTACCCTGACAAATTCGCGAAGGCGTCGGTTGCCATATCCGCGGCATATGGGTCCGAGCAAATAAAAAACCCGCCCGCCGGTTCTTGCCGGCGGGCGGGCGGATGGCGGGACGCCAGGTTTACTGGGGCTTCAACTCATCCGAGCGGGTTTTCCACAGCGAGAACAGCACGCCGCCGAGGATCAGGCTGAACGTTACGCCCAGCGAAATCGCGGGGGGCACCTTGCCGATGAAACCGACCAGGAAGATCTTCGTGCCGATAAACACCAGGACCAGGGCCAACGCGTACTTCAGGTAGTGGAAGCGGTGGATCATCGCCGCCAACGCGAAGTACAGCGCACGAAGGCCCAGGATCGCGAAGATATTGCTGGTGTAGACGATGAACGGATCGGTCGTGATGGCGAAGATCGCGGGCACCGAGTCCACGGCGAACACCAGGTCGACGAACTCGATCAGCACCAGGGCCAGCAGCAGCGGCGTCGCGTAACGCACCTTCTTGGACGTTGCCGGGTCGGTCTCGGTCACCATGAACGCGTTGCCGCGCAGGCCTTCCGTGACACGCATGTGACGCTTCAGGAACTTCAGGATCGGGTTGGTGGCGATGTCGGGCGTCTGGTCCGCGATCATCCACATCTTGATGCCCGTGAACACCAGGAACGCGCCGAACAGGTACAGCAGCCAGCCGAAGTTGCTCACCAGCGCGGCGCCCAGGCCGATCATGGTGGCGCGCAGCACGATCACGCCCAGGATGCCCCAGAACAGCACACGGTGCTGGTACTGGCGCGGTATGGCAAAGAAGCTGAAGATCAGCGCGATAACGAAGACGTTGTCCATGGACAGCGACTTCTCGATCATGAAGCCCGTGTAGTAGGCCATGCCGCTCTCGGGGCCCATGTTCCACCAGACCCAGCCGCCGAACAGTACGGCCGCGGAGATGTAGCCGGCGGAAAGCAACAGGCTTTCACGCACGCCGATCTCGCGATCTTCCTTGTGCAGCACGCCCAGGTCAAAAGCCAGCAGGCTGACGACGATGCTGATGAACAGCAGCCAGCTCCATGTCGGCGTGCCGAGGAAATCGGCGTTGAAGAAGGTGATCAAAGTGTCCATGATTGCCCCGCTAGATTCGAAGGTGCCCATGATCCGGATCCGGCAAGGATGGAGAAATCAGCCTGAAAGTGAGTTAAGGTTCGAAAAAACCGAAGTGAGCCGACGCCCATGCTGAATTACCGCCACCTTTACTATTTCTGGATGGTCGCCAAGGAGGGCGGGTTTTCCCGTGCCGCCGAACGGCTGGACATGGCCATCCAGACCATCAGCGCCCAGGTCCGCGAACTGGAAAGGAACCTGGGGCATCAACTGCTCAAACCCGCTGGCCGGGGCGTAACGCTGACCGACGCCGGCGAAGCCGCCTTCGCCCGCGCCGAGGAAATCTTCCAGATCGGGCAGGTGTTGCCCCAAGAGGTGCGCGCGGCCGCCACCAAGCCCGTCATGCGGCTGTCCGTGGGGCTGTCGGACGGCATCTCCAAGCTGGCGGCACACGCCTTGCTGGGACCCGTGCTCCATACGCCCGATCTGCATCTGACCTGTCATGAAGGCGAAGTGGAGGAGTTGCTGGGCGAGCTGGCGCGGCATCACCTGGATCTTGTGCTGGCGGGCCAGGGCGCCCCGGCCAACCCCAACCTGCGGCTCACCAGCGACCGTCTCGTGTCGTCGCCGGTGGACTGGTATGGCCCGGCCAAGCTGGTGCGCAAGTCGGACACGCTGGACTTCCCGCAGTGCCTGGAACGCCTGCCCGTGCTGCTGCCAACCGGCCATTCGGTGCTGCGCCAGACGCTGGACCGCTGGTTTGGCGAACAGGGCGTGTATCCGAACGTGGTCGGCGAATTCGAGGACAGCGCGCTCATGTCCGTATTTGCGGCACGCGGCCTGGGCGTCTTTCCCCTCAGCCGCCTGGGCGGAGACGATGTCGCGCTGCTGCGGGGCCTGCGGCCACTGGCGCGCTGCGATGACGTGCACGAGGAGATCCACGCCATCCGCAACCGGCGCGGTCAGCACCATCCCCTCGTCCGCGAGATACTGGCTCGGGCTAAAACTTCGGTTTTATCTTAATGTTTGTCACATACACTCTGGTTTTTCAGAAATAGAATCGCCGGTATCGTACGCGTTCTTTTTGAGTTATCGGAGTACCACATCAATGAAGAAAATCATCTGGCTCGTTTTCGCCGTCCTCGCGGCGCTCTGGACCGGGCTGGTGGCGCTGACCCTGCAGTTGACCGACTGGGTGCTGGCCACCATCGCCACGACGCAGGTGCCCGGCGCCGCAATCGACACCTCGCAATGGGCCGCGCCGGCCTGGGCAGCGCCGTGGGTTGACCCGGCGTGGCTGGAATCGCTGCAGGGCGGTCTGGTCTGGGCCGCGCAGGGCCTGAACCAGGTGCTGCCCTTTGCCGGCAGCCTCGGCTCGCTGATCACCGTGCTCGGCTGGATCTGCTGGGGCTTCATCATGGCGGGCCTGCTGGTGCTGGCGCTGATCCTGCACTGGCTGGCTGGCAAGCGCGAGCAGCAGGCGGCCCCGGGTCGCCAAGTGGTGTAAAAAGGGGCAGGCAACGCGCCGCCCGGCACGCTGTCCTCAACCGGAGCGTGCCGTGCCCTCTCGATCTACCCGCTGCCTGACCCTGCCGTTTTTGGCGCTGCTGGCCTGCGTCGGCGGGGCGCCCGCGCAGGCAGCATCGCCCCACGACATCGAGGTATGCACGGTAACGGGAACGTCTGGGCAATACAGCGTGCGGGTGCGCAACACCAGCGACAAGCCGCTCTCGCATGCGGACGTCGTGGGCGCGCACCTGAATGCCGCTGGCCAGGCCGGCGACCAGGTCACCGTCAACCTTCGGGACGTGCCGCCAGGCAAGTCCAAGACCGCCGTCCTGGCACGCCATGGCGAATCGGCCGCGTTGGTCAGCATCGCCACCTACCAGACGATCAACGGGGTCGACACCCCGCAGCAGGAACTGTATGCAGGCAAGGTTGCCCACGTGGCGCCCGGGTCTGCCCTGCAATACACGCTCGCGCCGCTGGCCTTGCGGGGGTGGACGGTCGCCTATGGCACGGCGCAGACTCCCAAGCTGGAAGCCGGCAGCGCCGTGCTGCTCATCTATCCCGCCCGCGCCGGCAAGAAACGGGACGTGACACGGCCGGATGCCGGGCGCGCGCCTGCGGACGTGGTGCCGCTTGCGCCTTGCCCCGAGCCACGCAGGCACTGATCGCGTTCACGTGCCACTCAGCAGGTCGCGCTCGTTCAGGAGCGCATAGATGATCTCGGGCCGGTTGTCGAAACCGCGGCGGATGGCCGCGGGAAGCGAGGTGCGCGTCTTGCGGCACAACCCGGGCAATTCTTCGAGCTGGATCGAGATGCCGCGCGATGTCCGCACCTCGTTGTCGCTGGGCGTGATGTGGATCACGATGCCGAGCTGCGCGTGGATGCGCCCCTGCATCGCCCGCAGGTCGTCCAGGCTGGTGATGTTTTCCAGCCGGGCCACCAGGCGTTTTTCTTCCTCACGCGTCAACCTCAGAACCCGCAGGTCGGACGCCTGATCGGCCAGCAGCCGCTCCCGATCGCACACACAGGCGCCGGGAGGACATTCTTGGCGGATGGGAAACGGCAGGTTCATGGGGGACGGTGCGCTGGGCACGATGGCGCTGGACGATGCCAATCTCTGGATTCTACCCAGGATGAACGTGCTTCCGCCGGCGCGCACTGCTCGTTTACCCGCAAGCCTCGTGCGGCATAATGCCCGGCGATCCGACTTGAAGGGATGAACAGGTGAAGGGCTTTCTGCTTGCGGCCTTGCTGGCCACGCTGGGACAAGGCGCCTGGGCGCGAGAATTTCCCTACCCGATCACGCCCGGAACGCCCGCCATGGTGTCCACCCGAGGCGGCGAGCAAGAGCGCGCCACGGTGCGCGTGGGCGACGGCCCCGAACAGCTTCTGGGCGACTTCGACGAGGAAATCGACGAGATGCGGGCCGTGGACATCGACCACGACGGCTACCAAGACCTGGTGCTGGGTCAGAGCGGCGGCAGTTCGCAGGTTGTGAGCCGGCTGTTCCTCTACCGTCCCGGCGACGGCGGCTTCCAGGAAATCCTGCATCCGGGCGGAGACGCCAGCCCCTGCCACGGCTTCGTCAATCCGTCGTTCCACGCCGAACGCCCCGAGTTCAGCGTCGCCTGCCGCTATGGCGCCGCCAGCCATGGATTCGAGGAATACATGCTGCGCCCGGACGGCACGGTCCATGCCACATCGTGGACCACCCAGGCTCTGTTCGACCTGGAAACCGGCCCGGCCGAACTGACCTACAGATTTCGAGAGGACGGCTCACTCGACCGCATCGACATCGAGGGCGAAGGCTCGCCGCTGGAAGACGGCGTCGTGCCGGTCAGCAAGCTGGACCTCTACGACACGCCCGACGTCAACGCCCGCCCGGCCATGACAGTCACTGAAGGCGAGAGCCTGGCGGTGGTGGCACTGCGCCCGCGAGGCTGGTTGCAGGTGCGCACCACCGGCGGGGTCCTGAAATGGGTGCGCTACGGCGACCTGCGCGTGGACAAACATCTGCGCCAGCCCACGCCGGCCGCCGCAGCTGGCCTGGAGCTGACGCTCTTCAACTACCTGGATGAATGGGACGACGAGGAATCTGGCGGCCGCTTCACGCTGGGCCTGGACAATCACGGCGCGGCACCGGTCGCGCTGGATGACGCGCGCGTCTGGCTGCTGCTGGTCACCCCAAAGGCGACCGCATTGTGCATCCGCTCGTCCAGGCGGAACGTGTCGCGCTGGGACCGGCCGACGCACCGGCCGGCGCCAGCGGGATCGCGCTGGTGGACGCGCCCGTGCTGTGGCGTGCGGACGGCGGCAACGACGGCAAGCCCGCCTACACGATCCGCGAGAACGAAGCCGGCTTCGTGCCCGTGCTGCCTGCATTGGCCCAGGGCCGGTACCGCATGACGGCGGTCGTGACGGATCCCCACAGTCTTCAGGCGCCGCTCTACTCGAACGAGGTCGAGTTCGACTATCCGTTCCCCAAGCGGCAATAGGCGCTACCAGTAGTAATTCAGGCTCAGCATCGCCTCGCGCTCCATGCCGCGGAACGTGTAGGTGTAATAGCGCTTGTCGAACACGTTGTTGACGTTCAGGGCAATGCGGTAGCGCGGCGTCTCGTAGGCGATGGCGACATCGGCCAGCGTGAACGCCGGGTTGTATTGCGTCGTTCCATCCGCCGCGGTGTTCAGCGGCGCCTTGCCGCGGTAGCGCAAGCCGCCGCCCAGCATCAGACCCTGCACCTGCCGTGGCCGATAATCCAGCCACAGGCTTGCCGTCTGGCGCGCGGTCTGGGTGAGCTGGCGGCCCACATCCTGCAGCCGGTTGCTCTTCGTCGTGCGCGGGTCGATGTAGGTGTAGCCGGCCATCACGCTGAGTTCGCGCGACAGCGGAAACTTTGCCTCCAGTTCAACGCCGGTGGAACGCACCTCGCCGGTTTGCACGCTGAATCGCGGATGGTCCGGATCCTGCGTCGTCACGTTGGTCTGGCGGATGTCAAACACCGCGGCGGTAAAGAGCGCATCGGTGCCGGGCGGCTGATACTTCAAGCCGACCTCGTATTGCTTTCCTTCGCGCGGCTTGAACGCCGTGCCGTCGAACTGCTTGCCCGTGATGGGATCGAACGCCGTCGAATAGCTGACGTAGGGCGCCACACCATTGTCGAAGAGATAGAGCAGGCCGACGCTGCCCGTGGTGGCGGCGTCGCTGATGCGGGGTTGCGTGGTACTGGTTTGGTTGGTGCGCACGAAGTCGCGCCGCAGGCTGACGTTGCCGACCCAGTTGTTCCACTTGAGCTGGTTCAGCGTGTAGATTCCCGTCTGCTTCAGGTCCGTGCGCGACGGGTCCAGCTCGGGATACTCGATTTGCTGGCCGTAGACGGGTGCATAAATGTCTAGGTTCGGCACGTCCCAGCCAAACCCCAGCGCATCGTTCTCCTTGTAGCGCAGGTAGTCCACGCCCAACGCGAAGGTGTGTTGCAGATCGCCCCATTTGAAGTCGCGGGATGCTCGGCTATCCACGGCGAACGTCTTGCCGTTGGTGCGTTGGGCCAGGCTGCCACGCGTGACGATACGCCTATCGTCCAGCAGATCCATCGCGTAGATGTGCCGGTAGTCGATGTCGATCTCGGAATAGCGCAGATTCTGGCGCAGGCGCCAGCCGCTGTCCGTATCGTGCTCGAAGGCGTAGCCAATCGACTTCGTGTCCCGGTCGAAGCGGTCGAAATCCGGATCGCCCGCGGTGCGGCTCAGCGGCAGGTCGCCGATTTCCGGATAGGTGTACAGGTTGGGCCACCAGCTTTTGGGCGTGGCGCGCTCCTTGGAATATGTGCCCAGCACGGTCACGCGGGTCTGGTTCGTGATGTTCCACAAAATCGAGGGGGCCACGGATATCCGGTCGTCGCGCGAACCATCCGTGCGGCCGTCGCTGTCGCGCCCCAACACATTCAGGCGATACAACACCTTCTGGTCGGCGTCGAAGGCGCCGCCCAGGTCCGCCGTGAGTTGACGGCGGTTGTACGTGCCGTAGCTGGCGCCAACGCTGTTGACGTGATCCGCCGAGGGTCGCTTGGAGACCACGTTGATCACCCCGCCCGGCCGCCCCTGGCCGAACAGCACCGACGCGGGTCCCTTCAGGACTTCGATGCTGTCGAGCTCTTCGATGTTGTCATTCCACGAGGCATAGGTACCCGTCGACAACTGCTTCAGGCCGTCTTTGAAATACGCGCTGCCATCGCTGAAGCCACGGATGACAGCGCCCGTCATGCGCGCATCGCTCGACCCCGACACCTCCGTCTGCACCCCCGGCGTGTAGGCGAGCGCGCTTTCCAGGTTGCGCGGCGCCTGGACCTTGAGCTGCTCCTGCGTCACGATCGACACCGAGCGCGGCGTCTCGATCAGCGGCACGTCCAGCTTGCCGCTCTGGCTGGAGAGCGCGACGTAGCTGTCCGCCGTACCCACCGCCACGCCATGCACCGTCACCGGCTCAAGCTGGGCCGAGCCGACGGAGGGCGTGGTCAACGACACATTGCGTCCGTCGCGTTGGAATGCAATGCCGGTCCCGGCCAGCAGCCGACGCAGCGCCTCATCAGGCGTCAACCGTCCGGACACCGCCGGCGCGGTGCGGCCTCGCACGGTCTCGGGAAGGTAAAAGATCACAAGCGACGCCTGCTCGCCCAACTGAAGCAGCGCATCGCCGAGCGGCTGCGCCGTGATGCTGATCTGCATCGGCGCCGTCTGCGCCACGGCATCGTTGGGCATGACACCCCACGCCATCGCCAGCGAAATCGCCAGCGCCCCGCAGGCGCCCTGCGCACCGCGCTTCGCGGTCTTGCGCGCCGCTGCACGCTGCATAACTTGCTTGTCCATCATCGGTAGAAAAATTCCAGTACAACTGCCCGCGCATTGAGCGCCCGACACGCTTGGCCAAAGGTTGCTTCCAGGGTCGAGATCGGCTTGCGAGTACGCCCCCTTTCAACGGGTAGACGCCGTGCGCGCGAAAAAACCGGAATGATTCTCGATAGAATATTTGAAACAAAATGATTCTGTTAGGCTGCGACCGGCACGCTGCGGCGCATTCCCTGAGACAAACGTTAGCGAGGCGCCAGCACCGCGCCACCCCCGGCGGAATGCAGCACGATCACCGGCGCGATGTGCGGCAGGACTTCCAGGACCGACGCAGGCTCGTCGATGGGCAAGGTGCCCGCCACGCGCAGCTGCGCGAGCTTGCTGTCTTCGATCCGCAACGGCGTGCGCAGATAGCGGTTCAGCTCTGCCACCACTTGCGCCAACGGTGTGTCGCGAAACACGAGCCGGCCGCGCTGCCACGCCGTGATCGCCCCCACGTTTTCCTGGTGTGGCGGGGCCAAGGGCGCGCCGGGTGCGTATCGGGCCGCAAACCCCGCCGTCAGGTGCCGCGTGGTCCTGTTCCACCACGAGCCTGCGGAAAACGAGACGCTGCCCTCGTCCACTGCCAGCGCCACGGCGTCCCCGTCGCGGCGGACATTGAAACGCGTGCCCGTCACCCGCACCTGCGCTGCGCCCGCATTGACCATGAAGGGCCGCGCCGCATCGGGACTGACCGTGAACAAAGCCTCGCCCGCGAGCAACTCGACCTCGCGCCGGTCCGCATACAGCGCGACCTGGATTTGCGTGTCCGTATTCAGCTCCACCAAAGATCCGTCGGGCAACGCGATGCGCTTGCGTTCGCCCCGCGTGGTCGCAAGCGACTGCGTGAAATCGGGCACCGGGGACCACAGCCGCGGGGCAATCACACCTGCGGCCAGCGTCAAGGCACAGGCGGCCGACAGCCCCACGGCGAACCTGCGGCGGCCCGGCCGCGCGGGGGCTTCATCGGATCGCGCAAGGATCTCGCGCATCTCATCTTCCGGCAGGCGGTCCGCCACGCGCCATAACGCCTGCATCGCGCGGTACTGCCGCGCATGCTCCGGATCCGCCGCCAGCCACTGCGCCTCGTCCAGCTCGCCCAGACGTTCCCGCGCGAACCAGTGCGCCGCCTGGTCGCGCGGCGTCGCAGGCGTGCTGGATGCGTCAGCGCGGGAGTCAGTGCGGGGCATGATCTTGCAACCGGTCATGGATATGGGTGAGCGCGCGCTTCATGTATTTTTCGACCATGCTTTGCGTCAACCCGAGTTTCTGAGCGATTTCGGCCTGCGTGTAGCCCTCGAGCTTGTTCCAAAGGAATACCTGTTGGCACTTGAGAGGAAGTTCGGCCAGCGCCGACTTTAGCGCATCGGCAAGCTGCGTCGCCCGGATCGAAGACTCGGGATCGGCCTGCGCGGGGTGTTCCGCATCCGTCAGCGCGTCCAGGCTGACCACCTCGCGGCGGGATTGGCGGCGGAACTCGCCATTCAGGCGGTTCTGGCTGGCGCCATACAGATACGCCTTCGGGTCCAGCACGGCCGATTCGCCGTTGCGCAGCATGTTGGTCACGACATCGTGCGCGGCATCTTCGGCGTCATGCCGGCTCGCGCTGCGACGCGTCCACGTCCCGATCAGCTCGCGATAGTGCGCGAGCCAACCTTTTTCGGAAGGTGGTGGGCGGGACATGGCAAGGAGCAGGCAATCGCGGGCGGAAGGCCGGCATTATCAATCATGATTCTCATTACGGCAAATAAAGCAACGATCGCTTTTGCCGTAAGCTCCTGCCGTTGCACCCCATCAGCACGCTCATGAGATTCTCGACATCCCGGTTTGCGGTTCGCGCCATCAAGGTCATCGCCGCGTCCGTACTGCTGGCCGCCGCGGCGCTTGCGGCAACCGGCCTCGCAACCGGCGCGCGCGACGCCGACGTGGCCGTCGTGCTGGGCAACACCGTGCAGCCC
>DALZRX010000056.1:0-13745 GCA_032015805.1 Achromobacter sp. | reverse complement strand
CATGGCGCGCATCATCTTGGCCATGCCGCCCTTCTTCATCTGCTTCATCATGCCTTGCATCTGCTCGAACTGGGCCAGCAGGCGGTTGACCTCTTGAACCGGCACGCCGGAGCCGGCCGCGATGCGGCGCTTGCGCGAGGCCTTGATCAGTTCGGGCTTGGCGCGCTCGGCGGCCGTCATGGAGTTCAGGATGCCTTCGGTGCGGCGAAGCTGCTTTTCGGCCTGGCCACCCTGCAACTGGCCGGCGGCCTGCTGGAACTGGGCGGGCAGCTTTTCAAGCAGCGAACCCATGTCGCCCAGCTTCTTCACCTGGCCAAGCTGGTCGCGGAAGTCGTTCAAGTCGAACTTGTTGCCCGACTTGATCTTCGAGGCAAGCTTCTGCGCTTCGGCGATGTCGATGTTCTTTTGCGCCTGCTCCACGAGCGACACGATGTCGCCCATGCCCAGCACGCGCTGCGCCATGCGGTCGGGATAGAACGGCTCGAGCCCGTCCAGCTTTTCCGACACGCCAACGAACTTGAGCGGCTTACCGGTGACGTGGCGCACCGACAGGGCCGCGCCACCGCGGGCGTCGCCGTCCAGCTTGGTCAGGACGACACCGGTCAGGGGCAGCGCGTCGGCAAACGCGCGCGCGGTGTTGACCGCGTCCTGGCCCTGCATCGCGTCCACCACGAACAGCGTTTCGATCGGCTTGACCAGGTCATGCAGTGCGCGGATCTCGCGCATCATGGCCTCGTCGACGCCCAGGCGACCCGCCGTGTCCAGGATCAGCACGTCGTAGTGATGGCGGCGGGCGTGATCCACGGCGCCGCGCGCGATGTCTTCGGGCTTCTGGCTGGGGTCGGACGGCAGGAAATCCACGCCGACCTGCGCCGCCACGCTCTTCAACTGGTCGATAGCGGCCGGACGATAAACGTCGGCGGACACCACCAGCACCTTTTTCTTGCCGGTCTTGCGGCCGTGCTGCGTGTGCTGCCCTTCGCTGAGCCAGCGCGCCAGCTTGCCGGTGGTGGTGGTCTTGCCGGCGCCCTGCAGGCCCGCCATCAGGATGACTGCGGGCGGCTGGACGGCCAGCGACAGTTCGTTGGCGTCGGCGCCCAGGTCGCCGCCCATGAGGGCAGTCAGTTCCTTGCTGACGACGCCGACCAGGGCCTGGCCCGGGCTGAGGCTGCCGGCGACTTCTTCGCCCAGCGCCTTTTCCTTCACCCGCGCGACGAAGTCGCGAACGACCGGCAGCGCCACGTCGGCTTCAAGCAGCGCCATGCGCACTTCGCGCAGCATCTCCTGCGTGTTGGCCTCGGTCAGGCGGGCTTCCCCTCGGAGCGTCTTGACGACACGCGACAGGCGTTGAGTTAGGTTATCGAGCATGAGAGGCGTTTCCGCTTAAACTAGTTGATTGAACGGTGGCCGCAGGCGCGGATTCTGCGCTTTCGGGTGACGCGCACCCCAAGGCCCCATCCAGACAACGGTTTCTATGTCACTCGGCATTGTATTTCACACAGCGGCTGCCTTGGCGTACGCGGTGCTAGGGGGGTCGCTCTGGATCCGCCTGGCCGGCGCCGGGGAAGTGGAACAGACCGGCAGAATCGCCCGCCTGTGCCTGCTGGGCGCCCTGGTTCTCCATGGAATCGGGCTGCAACAATCGATGCTGGGCTCCCAGCATCTTTTCATTGGATGGGCGCTCGCCCTGTCTGCCGCCATCTGGCTGGGCATGGTGGTGTTCTGGCTGGAAAGCCTTCTGGTGCGCATCGACGGCCTGCAATTGCTGCTCTTGCCCGCCGCCGCCATCGCCAGTGGCCTGGCCGCCGTCTTCCCGCAGGGGCAATTCGTCCCCCATGCCGACGACCCCTGGCTGCGCGTGCATCTGCTGATCGCCCTGGCGGCCTACGGCCTCATCACCATCGCTGCCCTGCACGCCATGATGATGGCCCTGCTGGACCGCCACCTGCACCGCCCGCTGGACGCCCCCACCGAACGCAGCATCATCGGCCGCGTGCTCGACTCGCAGCCGCCGCTGCTGGTGCAAGAGCAGCTTCTGTTCCGCATCATCTGGATCGGTTTTGTCGTGCTGACGCTGGCGGTGGGCTCGGGTTCGGTCGCCTCCATGAAGCTGACGGGCAAGATCCTGCCGTTCGACCACAAAACCGTCTTCACCCTGCTGTCCTGGCTGACCTTCGGGGTGCTGCTGGCTGGCCGGCATATCTGGGGCTGGCGCGGCCGCGTCGCCCTGCGCTGGACCCTGACGGGTTTCGGATTCCTGATTCTGGCCTACACCGGCAGCCGGTTCGTGCTGGAAATGATTTTGCATCGAGGCTGACGTGGGCAAGTTGCTGTTCTGGATCGTTCTGATCATCCTGGTTCTGTTCGTTGCCCGCATCGCCGGCCGCATGGCCGCGCAGCGCCAGGCTGATGCGAACGGCGGCCAAAAGAAAAAGGCGCGTGGCGAGCCGGCGCCCGCCGCCCTGGAATCCATGGTGCGATGCGCCCATTGCGGGATCCACCTGCCCCGCTCCGAGGCCCTGCTGCAGAATGGCCAGACCTGGTGCAGCGCCGACCACGCGCGCCTCGGCCCTGCCAAGCGCTGACCCCCCTCACATGCTCCCTCCCTATGCCCTTGCTTCTGGATCGACATGGCTGGCTGGCGCCTTCCCCGGGCGTTTCCCTTCTGCGCTCGCCCAATTGCGACGCGCGTCCCGCCGGCGCCCAGGTCTCGCTCCTGGTCCTGCATAACATCAGCCTGCCGCCGGGCAAGTTCGGCGGACCCGAAGTCGCGGGCCTGTTTCTGAACACCCTGGACTACGGCTCCCATCCCTGGCTCGAACGCCTGCGCGGGCTGCGCGTGTCGGCGCACTTCTTCATCCGCCGCGATGGGCGTATCGTGCAATTCGTCTCCACCGACCGGCGCGCCTGGCACGCCGGCGTGTCGCGTTTTGCCGGGCGCGAGCGCTGCAACGATTTTTCGCTCGGCATTGAACTGGAAGGCACGGACGCGCTGCCCTACACTGACGAGCAGTACGCATCGCTGCGCAGGCTGACCCACACCCTGCGTGCGCGCTATCCCCTGGTTGCCGCCCAGGGACACGAACACATCGCCCCAGGCCGCAAGACCGACCCGGGGCCAGCATTCGATTGGACGCGCTTCGGGCGCGACAGCGGCTTTGCGCGGCGGCACCTGCCGCCCGCCTGACCTTAGAAGGATTGGCTATGTTGAAGATCTGGGGACGCCTGACTTCCGTCAACGTTCAGAAAGTGATGCTGGCCGTACGCGAGCTGGCCTTGCCGCATACCTTTGTCCCGGCGGGCGGCCCCTACGGCGTGGTCGACACCGCCGACTACGCGGCCAAGCTCAATCCCAACCGCCTGGTGCCCGTCATCGACGACGGCGGCTTCATCCTCTGGGAATCCAATGCCATCGTGCGTTACCTGGCGGCGCGCTATGGCCAGGGCACGCTGTGGCCTGAAGACGTCTGCCTGCGCGCCGACGCCGACCGGTGGATGGACTGGCAGGCGACCGAATGGCAGCCGGCCATGGTTCCGGCTTTCCTGGGCCTGATCCGCACCCCGGAAGACAAACGCGACAAGACCGCCATCGAAAACGCGATCAAACGCTCGAACGCGCGCGCGCTGATCCTGGATCAGGCTCTGCAGGGCCGCGAATTCATCGTCGGCCGCCATCTCACCATGGGCGACGTCGCGCTTGTTGCCGCCGCGCACCGCTGGCTGGCCATGCCCATGGAACGGCCCGACACCCCCGCGCTGTCGGCGTGGTATCGGCGGGTCATGATGCGTCCGGCGCCGCAAGGCGTGCTGACGTTGCCGCTGGCGTAGCGGCCCGGGCATCGGCCGCGCTCGGCCTTGATGGTCAGGAGGTCACTGCCGCGTACGACGGCGAAGAGACCATCCCGCAGGCCAACAGTTCCGCCCGCAAGTTATCCTTCTGGGCCTTTGCACGCCCAGCACGAATGGCCTGCCACCATATCCCGCCGCTGGATTGGCTCGGCAGCGCCACGATCCTCGCACTTGGCGGCGGGGGCAGGAAGAGGACCGCCGGGCTTCACTGGAGGCCGGCTTCGATGCGCATTTGGTGAAGCCGGTAGATATGAATGTGCTGCTCCGCCGCGCAGCCCGTCTAGACAGATCGCGGCTTAAGGCGGCGCAATTCCGCGACGCAACCCTAGCCGGCGTATTCGCCCCTGCGGCCTCCTGGATAGACGACGACCGCACTTAACGGCGAGGCATTCAACCTAAGCGTTGACAGGCAAACTCGAATCAGCGTGCCGCATCGAATTTCGAATAATTTCTAAGTCGAAAAATCTGCCGTCGGCGGATACTTGCCGCCGATGAGTGGCACGTTTCAAGACCGTCAGTGGTAAGAGGCAGCCGAGACCCCAGACGTCTGCGGCCACATCGAATCTTCCAGCAGCAAGACGGCCTCCTGCTGTTGGCCAAACACCTTTAGTGATCCGGAGATTCTCTCCAATGTGAAAAACCAATGGGCCGCAAGAATAAATCGACGTCCAGTTTCCAGGAGGGCATTGAGAGCTGGAAGGAGCGAAGCGACACAGCGCCGATGGAGCCTGTCGATCTGGCAATGTGGCCGGGCGATGTGGAATTCGAGAACGACATTGGTGATAGCACTTTATTCAATGAGCGGTTCATTGAAAGCCGACTCGGTCATAACGAGCTCCTCGACGATACCTACATGCTGTCGATGCTGCACACTTTTTGTTTTGTGGCAGTGGCAGCGTGTGTCATCACGAACCCGGGGCTGTGGTATCTGGTCATACATTACCTGTTGTACAGCTCGTTTTTCTTTCTTTCGATCGGAGCTTTGACGCGATCAGGCGGCCGCGTCCGATTTAACCGTCAGGCGCAATTGGTGCAGACGGTGGATGGGAAGGGGAACGTGGTGGCCGTCCCTTGGCGTGATGTACAACCGTTTTTTCGACTCAAGTTGGGCACCCGCACTGAACTTCGATTAGGCTTTCCTCCCCCGCCCAACAACAAGGCGAAAGTCTACGAGCAAAAGGGCGTTTTGTGGCTTGGGGGGGGCTTTGATGCCGCCGATAGCGGGCACGTTCTATTAGCTGCGCTGCGCTTTGAGTTTATCCGCCGATACATGGAAGACGGACTTGATGCAATTCGGCCGACCGCTGATCTTCCGACGTTCAGGAAGCCCTCAGGCCCACCGCCAGATCCGTTCTTTTACTGGATAGGATTTGGTCCTTTGATCGACCGGTGGGCAGCTCACCACGCAGCCAAGTACCGCTGGCCCGATGAAGTGGAGAGGTTGTGCGCTGAAGGGGCGGACCTTTCCGCCTACGACACCACGCCGGTCGCCTCCAACAAACTCATCTTCTATCGCTACGATCGACGCGCCGGCGGATTTTTCTTGTGCGATCGCGACGGTGTGCGGCTGCCTCCGATGACAGGTGCCTACAAGGGTGCTGCATCCTGGTCCTGAATTCTGCTCCTCTCGCCCGGAAGCAGCGTGAGCGTTTCCCGCCCCTTCACGCACACGATCCACCACTATCAACTAAACGCCGCCGGACAGTACGGTCGTCTGCGCTTTAGGACAATTCGCTTGCCGCGTCGCGCGCAGGGTGCTGGTGTTCGATCGCAACCGGGATGCGGTTAAGTCCCTCTTCGCCGTGTTGGGCAACTGCACTCTACGGCAAGGCATTCAACCTGCCCGTTAACTGGCCAGCGCCAATCAGCGTGCCGCATCGAATTTCGAATAATTTCTAAGTCGAGAAATCTGCCGTCGGCGGATACTTGCCGCCGATGAGTGGCACGTTTCAAGACCGTCAGTGGTAAGAGGCAGCCGAGACCCCAGACGTCTGCGGCCACATCGAATCTTCCAGCAGCAAGACGGCCTCCTGCACACCCAGACCCGTGGCGACTCTCCCAACTTGCGGGCGTTCGTGCAGCATCGCATTCCCTCGCGTTGTTCGAAATCGTCCGCGCCGCATGTACGTTTCGACAAAAAGGGTCCTCAGAATGACTGTCATTGCAATGACACCGCGGGAGCTTAGCGCTAGCACGCCAAGCGACTCACACCAGTCATCGCGCAACTGCGCAAAAGTCATCCCCTTCTTTCCGCTGCGCTATGCCGTCGCGCCCGCCGAGAAGGGGGGATACGCTTACGACCATCCCAATCTCGAAAGCGGCTTTCCTGCCCTGGACAGCGCACAGTACGTATTGCGCGCTCTTCGCGACGACGATGGCTACCTATACATCCACGATCCCGACAACCGGGAACAGATTCTTTGCTTCGTTTATCGCTGCCCGGACGGCGGTGTCAATGGAGGTCAACGCCGACCAGCGCAATTCCAGCGGCTTCAGTTAGACGCCCAACTACACGCGACAGGATTGGTTGGAGAGCTGCTGCCGTTTCCCTACATCCCCGCGAATGAGCACGAACCGGCAGTGGTCTCGGTCTGGTTCGCCGACACCTTGCAGACTCCCCGCAAGCTCGCTGCCTTTCTGAGCAACACCAACAATGTGCGAGCCACGCTGGCCACGGAGGTAAACCTCGCTCCATGGCTGGCCGCCTTCAAAGAGAACATCGGCCCCGAGACCGCACCGTCCGTGAAACACACCATCCGGATGGAGGACATCGCGTTGCAAAGAGCGGTCGGTCTTGACCGCAATACCGTTCCCTGGTCGGAATATCCTCACGGCAGCCCCATGCCCACAATCGCCGACATGAAGATGGCGCAGGGCCCGGGCGGCGCACGGCTCGCAATCGTCATGCAGGATCCAATCGGCTTGCTCAGCGAACTGAGCGCGATGACAGCGCCGGCCATCACGGAATGGGCCGAATACAACGCGTACTCACATCGCGCACTTTGGGTTTCAAAAGTGGCCGACTCGTTGCTGGATCCGCTTTATCACAAGGCCTACGAAGACAGCTACAACAACGACGTGGCGGTCCGTGGCACTCGTGGTACGTCGGCGACTGGAGAGCCGCGGCTTCGTGCAGGCAAAGAGGCCGATCGTGCGGGTAATGTCGCACGCGACCAGCGCAGGAAATTTCTGAACGACGACGCGCGCCAAGAATTCCTGAAGAATGATCTCGCGGCACGCGGCCGACTCGTGAAATCCCTCGGCCAAAAGACCGAACCGCTTTGGCGCTGGTGGAATCATGTGGGCGCCGGATCCTGGGGACCCTCGCTCGCTCTGTACGACACGGAAGACGATTTCAGCTTTCGAGCGATGCGTGGCGCAATCGCGCGAAGTGTCCTCGCCCTCGCCTACCATGACAAAGGCAGCCAGGCTCTGGCCGACGCGTTGCTCGAGCATGGGCCAATCGGCGTATTCCACCACGCAATGCTCGCCAACTCCTCTGTTGCCGGCTACGTGAATTCGCCTGCGTTTATCCGGCCGAAAACTGGCGACCATGGCGACTTGATCTTGAAGACGACGTCTGTCGGTCTCGACCAAGCCGCAAGTGCGGCCATGAGAGCGCTGGAAGAACTATTGCAGTCCGTTCCGGCTGACGCCGCCTCGCAGCAGATCAGCCAAGTTGTGTTGGGGCTGTTGGCCAAGAAGGGACTGATGGCGCCAGAGAGATTTTCCGGCTCCCGCTACGCGCGAATGCTTGAGGTGCTGGACGGCACCGTCATGTCGAGCGCTCCGGTGTTACTGGACGAAGTGCCTGACAAGCTGCGTGATTCCCTGAGAATCAATGGTTTGACGCCATTTCGACGAACCAGGCTCAATGTAGCCGTGAATGAATCCATGCCATTCTTCGAGGCACACGCGATCCGAGTCAAGGAAGCAGAACGGACCGAACAAGTCCGAGGTTTGGAGCGGCGAATCTCCCTGTGGCATGGACTGAAGATGGGCGCGAGCACGCTTGGCATTTGGGGCAGCGCGGTCAACCTGTCCAACGCCATCAAGCGGCTGGGCCAGCATGACGGAGCTCTGATTGCCAGGCTATTCGATGTGGGAGCTAATGCTGCGAGCGCTGTCGCCAGTGGCTATGGTGTTCAAAGCGCAACCCAGTATGTTGCCATGCAACGGGCCGCGATCCAAGGGAAAGTAAGAGGCGTCAATGTCTTAAATATCGATATAACGCGGGCAGAACGACGGATGATCGGCGCAATGGGCTTGTCTGCGCTAGCCGGTGCGATTAGCGCTGCTACGGATCAATTTGATACTCGCGGCAAGGTTCGCACATACATCATCATCGACAGCCTTATGCAGCTTAGCGAAGCGGCGATCGCCGCCGCATACCTGTTTGGCGGTAAATCGGCCGAAAAGTATGCAATTGCGGCGCTCACCAATTTCTCCTCCCGACCGCCAGGTCCTGTTGGGCTTGGGCTGGTCGCCTTCGACGTCCTGCGCACACTTTGGGCTAGCTACGTCGAAGAGCAAAAATCCGAACAAAAGGTCTGCGACTGGCTAGATCATTGCCTTTGGGGCAATCATCCGCGGTGGGATTCAGCGGGCACGGAACGGCTGGAGTTCATGCGTCTCCACCGGGAACCGCGCATCGAATCCGACATGATCTTCGACGAAAAGCTCGCGAAGGCCACTATTCCGGTGATCGGACCTGTACTGGTCAATCTCATGCCCGTCCGCACCGTAACAGTGACCCTGCCTGGTTGGCTACCGCAGGCCAGCGCCTATGCGCTCACCCAATACAAGAACCTCACTAGCCAAGGCAAGGAGCAAAGCTATGGAGATCCTGACAAGGCACGCGACTTCGGCGATCCCAACAAGGTAAAGCTTATCGACGGCGTGGGGTATCTCACTCTTGAGACGGGAACTCTGATCGGAGATACCGTGCTGACCTATTGGCCAAACGCCTTCAGCGATCCGGAGATTTTCTTCAAGGTGAAAAACTGATGGGCGACAGGAAAAAATCGAAGCCCAGTTTTCAGGAGGGCGTTGAGATCTGGAAGGCGCGAAGCGACGCAGCGCCGATAGAGCCTGTCGATCTGGCCATGTGGCCGGGCGATGTGGAATTCGAGAACGACATTAGTGATGGCACTTTGTTCAATGAACGTTTCATTGAAAGCCAGTTCGGTGAAAATGAGCTCCTCGACATTACCTACATGTTCTCGATGCTGCACACTATTTGTTTCGTGGCAGTGGCAGCGTTTGTCATTACGAAGGGGCCGTCGTGGTCTTGGGTCGTACTGTACCTGTTGTACAGCTCGTTTTTCTATATCTCGATGGCAGCTTTGAAACATCCCGGCGGCCGTGTCCGTTTCAACCGTCAGGCGCAATTGGTGCAGACGGTGGACGGGAAAGGGAACGTGGTGGCCGTACCTTGGCGTGATGTTCAACCGTTTCTTCGACAGAAATTGTCCCGCGTTGAACTTCGATTAGGCTTTCCCCCCCCGTCCGGCGACACGGCGAACGTCTGCGAGCTAAACGGCGTCTTGTGGCTTGAGGGGGGCTTTGATGCCGTCGATGACGGGCACGTTCTATCAGCTGCACTGCGCTTTGAATTCATCCGCCGATACATGGAAGACGGACTTGACGCGATTCAGCCGACCGCTGATCTTCCGGCGTTTAGAAAGCCCTCAGGCCCACCGCCTAATCCGTTCTTTTACTGGGTAGGACTTGGTCCTTTGATCGACCGGTGGGCAGCTCACCATGCCGCCAAATTCCGATGGCCCGATGAAGTGGAGAGCCTGTGCGTCGAAGGGGCGGACCTTTCCGCCTACGACACCACGCCGGTCGCCTCCAACAAATTCTTCTTCTATCGCTACGATCGACGCGCTGGCGGGTTTTTCATGTGCGATCGCGCCGGAGTGCGGCTGCCTCCGATCACAGGTGCCTACAAGGGTGCTGCATTCTTGTCCTGAATTCTGCTCCTCTCGTCGGGAAGCAGCGTGAGCGATTCCCGACCTGCCCCGCATACGATCCGCCGCTATCAATTAATCACCGCCAGACAGTACGGCCGTCTGCGTTGAATCAGGTCCGGTTGCGCTTGCGCGCAAACCGATCGGCACTCAGCCGCGCTCGACCTTCCAGCCCATCTCCGCCGAAATCCCCGCAGCCGCGCCCTGCACGACCGGCACCATCTCGCGCATGCGCTCCAGCGACATGTAGGGCACGGTGCTCGACACGCTGATCGCGGCCACGATGCCGCTGGACGCATCACGCACGGGCGCGGCCACGCAGCGGATCGACGGCTCGTTGTCTTCCAGGTCGAACGCGTAACCTTGCGACGCGTAATCGCGCATGCGGTCGCGAAACGCCTCCCATCCCTGCAGCCCGCCGGGCGCGCGCGACGACACCGGCGCGCCGACGCGATGCAGCGCCTTCCATTGCGGCTCGTCCGCATCCAGCAATAGCGCCTTGCCCACGCCGGTGGCGGCGAGCGGCATGCGGTGTCCGACCCGCGAGCGCATTTCCAATCCCTTCTTGCCCGGGATCTTCTCCAGATACAGCACTTCGTTGTTGTCGCGCACGGCCAGATGGATCGTGTCGCCCGTCATGTCGGCCAAGCTGTCCAGGTAGGGGCGCGCCAGCGTCGCCATCGGAAAGGCCTCGCGCGCCTGGAAGCCCAGCTCGATCAGCTTGGGCCCCAGCACATAACCCACGCCCGGCAAGGCGCGCAGATAGCGCTCCTGAACCAGACAACTTGCCAGCCGGTGGGTAGTACTGCGCGCCACGCCGATACGGGCACAGATTTCCTTCAGGTCACGCGCGCCGTCCGCCACGGCCTGCACCACGGCGAGACCACGCATCAGCGTCTGCGTGCCGGCCGGCGCGGCGCCATCGGGATCCAGGACGGGCGATTGTTCAGAAATCAGAGGGGTGACGGTCATGTAGCAGGGGCAGGGTTACGGCGCGGGGAGAAAGATCGGCAAGGATACCCGCCGACAGCAAATAGAAATTCGCCGAGGATCGGGCTTCTCAGGGCGGCCGCAAACTCAACATCATCGCGACGCATTCCCTGTATGTGGGATTTAATTCTATATTTTGAGATTTTTCAAGCGCTGATCTAGAATTTTTCCCAACGCCCGCTGCGCGCCTGCGCGCGCACGGCAGACTTCAGACAACAAGGTCCGCGCCCTCCTCGCCCAGTCCCGCGTCCGCATGATGGCGCCGCGACGGCAGCCGGATGCGCGGCCAGAGACGAGACAGACTCTGATGAATACCGGATCGCCCGCCCGTGCGGCTCTTATCGCGCTGGACTGGGGCACCTCTTCGCTGCGCGCCTACCGCCTTGACGCCACCGGCCGCACGCTCGACACGCGCCATCTGCCCTGGGGCATCATGCGCCTGCCGCAACCGCTGCAGGACGGCGCCGCCACCACCACGCTGTCCGGCTTCGAACTGGCTTTTGAACAGGCGTGCGGCGACTGGCTGCGCGCTGAACCGGGCCTGCCCGTCATTGCGTGCGGCATGGTCGGCAGCGCGCAGGGCTGGAAGGAAGCCGCCTACCTGGACGTGCCCGTCGACCTCGACCGCATCGGCACGCTGCTGACCGTCGTGGACCGTCCCGGCGGCACGCCCGTCCACATCGTGCCTGGCCTTATCCAACGCCATGGCCTGCCCAACGTGATGCGTGGCGAGGAAACCCAAGTGTTCGGCGTGATGGCCGACGAAGCCCGCGCCAATGCCGACAGCGTGCTCATCGGCCTGCCCGGCACGCACTCCAAATGGGTCAACGCACGCCGCGGCCGCGTCACCCACTTCGACACCTTCATGACCGGCGAGCTCTATGCGGCGCTGCGCGGCCACACCATCCTGGGCCGCACGATGGCGGATACCGCCAGCCCCGACATGGCCGCCTTCGAGCGCGGCGTCAAGGTCGCCGGCGCGCCCGCCGGCCGCGCCGGCGTGATGTCCACTATCTTCAGCACGCGCGCGCTTGGCCTGACCGGCGAACTCGCACCCGAATCGCAGGCCGACTACCTGTCGGGACTGCTGATCGGCCACGAAGTCGCGGCGCTGGCCGAGATGCTGCGCCAGCAGGGCGACCTGCCCCGCATCGTGCTGTGCGGCGAGCCCGCGCTGTGCAAGCGCTACATCCTTGCCATGCAGCATTACGGCCTGGGCGCGCCCGAGCAGGCACAGAACGCCACCGAGCGCGGCCTGTGGCACCTGGCCATCTGCGCCGGGCTCCTCTCCACTTCCACCCCGATCTCCGCCTAGGAACATTTGATGAACCATCCCGGTCTGCAAACCGCCATGGCCCACTGCGGCCTGATCGCCATCCTGCGCGGCATCACGCCGGCCGAAGCCGAGTCCGTGGGACAGGCGCTTTACGACGCAGGCTTTCGCCTGATCGAAGTGCCGCTGAATTCGCCCGATCCGCTCGACAGCATCCGCGCCATGCGCGCCGCGTTGCCCACCGACTGCCTCATTGGCGCGGGCACCGTGCTCAATCCCGACGACTGCGCCCGCATCCAGCAGGCGGGCGGCGAACTCATCGTCATGCCGCACAGCGACCCGGCCGTCATCCGCCAGGCCAAGAAGCTGGGCATGGCCTCCTGCCCCGGCGTCGCCACGCCCACCGAGGCCTTCGCCGCGCTGGCCGCAGGCGCCGACGTGCTGAAGATGTTTCCGGCCGAACAGCTCGGCCCGGCCGTGCTCAAGGCCTGGCGCGCCGTCATGCGTGCGCCGATCGCGCTGGTTCCCGTGGGCGGCATCACGCCCGACAACCTTTCCAGTTACGCCCAGGCGGGCGCCAGCGGCTTCGGCCTGGGCTCCGCCTTGTACAAACCCGGCCTGTCGGCCGAAGCAACCGGCCAGAACGCGCGCGCTTTCGTCGCGGCCTGGCAACGCGCCTATCCTGCCCAGGAGACACAAGCATGAAGATCACCAAGCTCACCACCTACATCGTGCCGCCCCGGTGGTGCTTCCTGAAGATTGAAACGGACGAGGGCATCGTCGGCTGGGGTGAGCCCGTCGTCGAAGGCCGCGCGCATTCCGTGGCCGCAGCCGTCGAAGAACTGTCCGACTACCTGATCGGCAAGGACCCGCGCAACATCGAAGACCACTGGACGGTCCTGTACCGCGGCGGCTTCTATCGCGGCGGCGCCATCCACATGAGCGCGCTGGCCGGCATCGACCAGGCGTTGTGGGACATCAAGGGCAAGCATCTTGGCGTGCCCGTGTCGCAGCTTTTAGGCGGCAACGTGCGCGACCGCATCCGCGTGTACTCGTGGATCGGCGGCGACCGCCCCGCCGACACCGCCGCGGCCGCCAAGAGCGCCGTCGAACGCGGCTTCACCGCCGTCAAGATGAACGGCACCGAAGAGCTGCAGTACATCGACTCGTTCGACAAGGTCGAGAAGTGCCTGGAGAACGTCGCCGCCGTGCGCGACGCCGTCGGCCCCAACGTGGGCATCGGCGTCGACTTCCACGGCCGCGTGCACAAGCCCATGGCCAAGGTGCTGATGAAGGAGCTGGATCCGTTCAAGCTCATGTTCATCGAAGAGCCCGTCCTGAGCGAACACTACGAAGCGCTGAAGGAACTGGCGCCGCTGACGTCCACGCCCATCGCGCTGGGTGAGCGTCTTTTCTCGCGCTGGGACTTCAAGCGCGTCCTGTCCGAAGGCTACGTCGACATCATCCAGCCCGACCCGTCGCACGCCGGCGGCATCACCGAAACCCGCAAGATCGCCGCCATGGCCGAAGCCTATGACGTCGCGCTGGCCCTGCATTGCCCGCTCGGCCCCATCGCGCTGGCCACCTGCCTGCAGATCGACGCCGGCTGCTACAACGCCTTCATCCAGGAACAGAGCCTGGGCATCCACTACAACGCCGCC
>DALZRX010000055.1:1541-14092 GCA_032015805.1 Achromobacter sp. | reverse complement strand
CATCGCGCAGCCCGGACACGATGCCGTCCAGATTCCAGTGGGCCGTGGGGAAATAGGTGGGGCCGCTCATTGCCGGACTCCGGACGGGGAGCCGGCGCTTCCGGCAGACGGATGGATAACGAACATGGGGTTGCCTCGCTGACGGTGCCAAGCCGCCGGCAGAAAGCGCCGGCGAATGCTGCTTCGCAATATTGCCGTCAACTGTAACCGCTCCCGCACGTCCGCTGAAAATCATCCGATACGGCGTTGGGGTTATGCCGTCGCGGCCTCCACCTCGTACCCCTGCGGATTGCCTTGCTGCCAGCGCCAGCCGTCCGCGCACATCGATTCCACGTCGTGCGTGCTGCGCCACCCCAGCAGCGACGCCGCCAGTGCGGGGTTGGCCCACATGCGTTCGACGTCGCCCGCTCGCCGCGGCAGGACGCGCAGCGGGATCTTGCAGCCGTTGACTCGTTCGAACGCGCGCACCAGCTCCAGCACGCTGGTGCCCCGCCCCGTGCCCAGGTTGACCGCCACGAAGCCCGGGTGGTTGTCCGCATGGGTCAACGCCTGCACGTGACCCTGCGCCAGATCCATGACGTGCAGATAATCGCGCACGCCGGTGCCGTCGGGCGTGTCGTAGTCGTCGCCGAACACGCGCAGGAACGGCTGGCGTCCCACCGCCACCTGCGTGATGAACGGAAAGAGATTGTTCGGCAGGTCGCGCGGGCTTTCGCCGATCTGCCCGCTGGGGTGCGCGCCGATGGGATTGAAGTAGCGCAGCGTGACGGCGCTGAATGCGGGATCCGCCACGCAGACGTCCTTCAGCATCTCCTCGACCATGAGCTTGGTGCGGCCGTACGGGTTGGTCGGCGCCAGCGGATGGGCCTCGGTGAACGGCAGGTACTGCGGCTCGCCATAGACCGTGGCCGACGAGCTGAAGACCAGCCGGGACACGCCCGCGTCACGCATGGCGCGCAGCAGGACGAGCGACCCTTGCACATTGTTGTCGTAATACTTGAGGGGGTCAGCCACCGATTCGCCCACCGCCTTGCAGCCGGCCAGATGCAATACCGACTGCACCGGCATGCCGCGCGCCGCCGCATCCGCCAGCACGGCGGCAACCAGCCCGCGGGTCCGGATGTCGCCTTCGATGAGCGGTATCTGCGTGCCGCAAAGCTGTTCCACGCGGCGCACGGCCTCGCGGCTGCCGTTGCTGAAGTTGTCCAGCACCAGCGGCCGCAAGCCTGCCGCAATCATCGCCCCCAGCGTGTGCGTGCCGATGTAGCCCGCGCCGCCCGTCACCAACACCTGCGTATCCGGCATGTCCGGGCTCCGTCAGAGATGGGCCGTCATGCCCGGCACCCACGCGTGGCGCGGACGCGGCGCCTGGGCATGGCTGCGGTAGCGGTCGATCCAGTACGACGTGGAAGCGTCATGCCCCCAGTCGACGACGCCCGCCGACACCGGCACCGCCAGTTCACGCTCGATGCCGCTGGCCAGCCGTTTGCCCAGTTCCACCCCATACTGGTCAAAGGGGTTGATGCCCCAAACCACGCTCTGCACGAACACCTTGTGCTCATACAGGGCGAGCAGCGCGCCCAGACCGCGCGGATCGAGCTGGCGCAGGACGATCAGCGTGGACGGCCGTCCGCCCGGGTGGACCATGTGATGCGCCTGGCTGAGTGCGCGCTCCTGGTCGTCGATGTGCGCCACGTCAAGCAACGCCTGCTCCAGGCTCTTGCCGCGCAGCAGCGCCTGGCGCTGCGCGAGGCAGTTGGCCAGCAACATGCGATGCGCGTCGGGACTGTCCGCGTGCCCTTGCAGGCTGGCGATGAAGTCGACCGGCGCGCCTTCCTCGCTCTGGTGCAGCCACTGGAAGAAGGTGTGCTGGCCGTCGGTGCCCGGCATGCCCCAGATGATGGGCGCCGTCGGCACGCCGACCGCGGCGCCGTCGCCGGCGACCCGCTTGCCCAGCGATTCCATTTCGAGCTGCTGCAGATAGGTCACCAGATGCAGGAGACGGGCGCTATAGGCCGCGACGTTCAGCGAGTTGAATCCCAGCACGCTGCAATTGACCAGGCCGGCCAGCGCAAGCTGCACCGGCGCGTTGGCGGCGAACGGCGCCGTCATGAAGTGCTGGTCCATGGCCTCGGCGCCAGCGCGCATGCCGATCAGCACGTCGGCGCCCACGGTCAGGGCGATCGACAGGCCGGCAACCGACCAGACGGAATAGCGTCCGCCCACCCAGTCGCACATCTTGAATACCTGGCTGGACGGCACGCCCAGCGCGCGGGCGGCCGGCGCGTTGGCGGTCACGGCCGCGAGGTGGTCGGACACGTCGGCCACGCCGCCCTGCTTGAGCCAGGCGATGGCGGCGCGGGCATTGTGGAGGGTTTCCGCCGTGGTGAAGGACTTGGACGACACGACCACGAGCGTGCGGCGCGGATCCAGCCCGGCCACCGCGTCATGGAAGGCGTGGCCGCAAATATTCGACACGAAGCGGATCTGCCGGCGCTGCTGCGGGCCGCCGAAGGCCTGCACGGCCAGGCGCGGACCCCAGTCGCTGCCGCCGATGCCGATGTGCAGGACGGTGGAGAAGTCCGCCGTCTGGTCCACGCGCCGCACGAAGTCGGTCATGCGCGAATACTCGCAGACGGAGTCCGCGTCCTGCCCTTCCGGTTGTTCGCGCGTACGACCCGCGCGCAATGCGGTGTGCCATGCTGCCCGGTTCTCGGTCCAGTTGACCGCTTCGCCGGCAAACAGCGCACGGCGCGCCTCGTCAAGCCCGCGCGCCTGCAGCAGCGCCTGTCCAGCGCCGTCCAGCGACGAAGACTGGCGCTGCATGGTCAGGTCCACGCACAACCCTGCCGCTTCGATCACCTTGAGCGCACTGGCGTCCAGTTCGGCATTCTGCGCGGCCTGCGCGAAAGCCATCCACTCCGGGCTGTCCGCCAGTCCGGAGTCTGCCCTTAACGCCTCAATCGCCTGTTGAGCCTTTCCCATCGCGTGATGCTCCTTAGAACGGTAAACGAATGTGAGGTGCAATGCGTTTGAACGCCTTGCGAAAGTCCTCCTCGATACGAGCCAGCGCGGCCACGTTGTCTCCTTCGAACCGCAGTACCACCGTCGGTGTCGTGTTGGACGGTCGCGCGAGGCCAAAGCCATCGGCGTAGTCCACACGTATCCCGTCGAGCTCGTTGATCGACACTGCGCCGGGGAATTCCCCTTGGTCGCGCAGCGCCTGCACCAGCTCGACGCCTTCGGTGGTCTCCAGTTTCAATTCGGGGGTGGCGCAGGACTGCGGCAAGCTTTCCAGCAAAGCCGAGGGGTCTGGCGCCGACGACAGGATTTCCAGCAGGCGGGCGGCGGCGTAGATGCCGTCGTCAAAGCCGTACCAGCGCTCCTTGAAGAAAATGTGGCCGCTCATCTCCCCAGCAAGTAGCGCTCCCGACTCCCGCATCTTTGCCTTTATCAGGGAATGCCCGGTCTTCCACATGGTCGCCTTGCCCCCCGCCTCGGTGATGGCCCGAGCCACGTGGCGGCTGCATTTCACGTCGTAGATGACCTCGGCGCCCGGGTTGCGCGCCAGCACGTCGCGGGCAAACAGGATGAGCTGGCGATCCGGCCAGATGATCTGTCCCGATTTTGTGACCACGCCGAGCCTGTCGCCGTCGCCGTCGAACGCCAGCCCAACCTCGCAGTCGGAATAGCGAAGGCAATAAATGAGATCCTGCAGGTTGTGCGGATCGGCCGGGTCGGGGTGATGCCCCGGAAAAGACCCATCCACCTCGCAGAACAGCTCGGTCACTTCGCAGCCCAGCGCCCGGAAGAGCGCGGGCGCCACCGCCCCGGCCACGCCGCTGCCGCAGTCGATTGCGATTTTCATGGGCCGGGCCATGCGGATATCGCCGACCAGGCGTGCCGCGTAGCACGGCGTGATCTGCATCTGCGTGCGGCCGCCAGGCGTCGGCGCGGAATCGATCGGCTGGCGCATGGCATCGCGCAGCGCGGTCAGGCCGTCGCCATACACCGATCCCCCCTCCATCACGATCTTGAAGCCGTTGTGCGTGGGCGGGTTGTGACTGCCCGTCACCGCGATGCCAGTCCCGGTGTCCATGAGCCGGGTTGTGAAATACAGCATTGGCGTGGTCGCCATGCCGATGTCGATCACATGCATGCCGGCCGACCGCAGGCCGGCCTGCAGCGCCGCGGACAGCTCGACGCTGCTCAACCTGCCATCCCGCCCCACCACGATCGACCGCACCCCCTGCTCGCGGGCCTTGGTGCCCACCGCCATCCCCAGGCTGTGGGCAAACCTTGCATCCAATTCGTCCGGTACCGTTCCCCGTATGTCATAGGCCTTGAAAACCGCGTCCAGAATTTGCGGCGTGTCCCAGCCAAAAGTTCCGTGCATGCCAGATTCTCCGGGTGGCGTTCACTTGGGACGGTTTTGTTTGATATCGCCGTAGTACGCCGCACGGGAGTAGCGATAACCACCGTACTTGGACCGGAAGCCGAAGCGTTCCGGCATAAGCTTGAGACCATTGAACAGCACGCCGTCCACCGGCGAGCCGGCCTGGATCAGGCGCTTGGCCGTTTCGCGGATCTCGCCCACCGTGTTCATGCCCGACCGCACCACCACCATCACCGCGGCGGCGTGCGTGCCGACGACGGCCGCATCCGGAGACGACAGCACCGGCGCCGTGTCCAGGATCACCATGTCGTACTGCGTCGACAGTTCGCGCAGGGTCTCGCCGAACACCGGCGAAGCCAGCAGTTCCGAAGGGTCGAAGGTCACGGCGCCGGTGGCGATGAAGTCGACGCCCTCGGACACGCTGTGCTTGCGGACGCGGCTGAGCGGAATGGTGCCGGTCAGCACTTCGAACAGGCCGTCTTCCTTCGGCACGCCGAAGTAGCGGTTCAACTGGCCCTTGCGGAAGTCGGCGTCGATCAGCAGCACGCGCTTGCCGACCCCGCCCTGGATGAAGGCAAAATTTGCCGACAGGAAGGACTTTCCCACGCCCGCCACCGGACCCGTGAACATGACCATGTTGTTGGCGGACTGGCGCAGCGACGCCTGCAGCACGTTGCGGAACGACCGCAGGCTTTCGATGGGTGGCGAATTGCCCTGGCTCTGCGCCAGCAATGCCGGCACGGTCGCGTTCTTGCGCCGGCTGCGGCGCCATAGCTTGTCCTGCACGTCGCTGTACGGAATGGCCGCCAGCACCGGCAGGCCGGTATGACGCTCGACGTCCTCCGGCTCCGACAGGCCGCCGAACAAGGCGTTGCGCACGAAGGCGCACAGCATGCCGAAGATCAGGCCGATGGCGGTGGCCACGCCGATGATGATCGCGCCTTTCGGACGAACGGGCTTGTCGGGCTGCACCGCGGCATCCAGGATGCGCACGTTGCCCACCTTGCCTGCGCGAATCAGCTTGAGCTGCTGCGTGTTGTTCAAGAGCGCCGTGTAGAGCTCGGTGTTGACGCGCACGTCGCGCACCAGGCGGACCACGTCCTGCTCCAGATCGGGAAGCTGCTTGATGTTGTTGCCCAGGCGATTGACGTCGCCCGTCAGCGATGCGATCTGACGGTCGATGCCCACGATGCTCGGGTGCGTCGGCGCAAAGCGCGTGATCAGTTCCTGGCGTTTCTGGCGCAGCTCCATCACGCGGGTCTGCGCATCAACGGACTGTCCGAGAATCAGCTTCGCTTCTTCGCTCAGGTCGATCGTGCCGCGCTTGTTGCGCAGCGCGTTGTACTTCGTTTCCGCGGCGTCCAGCTCGGCCTTCAATTGCGGAAGCTGCTGCTCCAGGAACACCAGCGACTTCTCGGCCTGCGCCGACTTGCGGTTCACGTTCTGCTGCACATACTCCTGGCCGATCTGGTTCAGCACCGCCGTGGTCAGCGCCGGATCATTGCCCTCCAGCGTGACGCCGATCACACCCGACGTGCGGCCGCGTTCAAAGATGCCCATGCGCGACTGCACGTTCTCGATCGCCGCCAGACGCGAGCTGCGCGACACCGTGAACTCCGTTCCCGGACGGCCCGACAACGCGTCCACGTGGACGTCCATGGCGCCGCCGCCCGGCAGCAGGAACCGTTCAGGCTTGCCCACCGTGCCCGTGAAGGTCGCGCCCGTCAGCTTGTCGCTCAGCGTGTAGCGGCCTTCGCCCAGCGTGGTCAGACGAAACGGCTTGCCCAGCCACTCGTTCGGCACGTCCAGTTGCGAGATCGCGATGGATTCTCCGCCCCAGGCATAGCCCCCGCGCGGCAGGCTGGTCGGGTACGGCAGGCTTTCATAACGCTGCGCCAGCCACTCGCCCACGACGGGGAAGTAACGCGGCTTGGCGTGGATGTACAACAGGAACTTGTCGACGGCGGGGCCGACGACCATGCGCGAGCGCAGCACTTCCATTTCGCCCGACGTTTCGGCCTTGGTGTCGAACATCGATGAGACATCGCCCAGCAGGCTGCGCGACTGCCCCTGGGGGAGCTCTTCCTCGACCTGCACGATGATGTCAGCCGAATAGACGGACGGCGTCACCATCACGTAGGCCAGCGCGCCGAGAAATGCAAACAGCGTGATCGCAATGATCATCCAGCGGTTGGAAAAAATGGCGTCCACGTGGGACGACAATGGGGTTTCCTGCTGACGGGCCGGTACTGACGGCTCGAACGATTCGATGGGCAACGACATGCAGCTCTCCAGGCGGGGACGCCGCCGCGGTTGCGGCGCCCCCAAAGGCGGGGTTTTGAGGCGGACTAATCGATGGACCTGACGGTCTGTACGGTCTGGGCGCTCGGGAAGAGGTTGCTGATGAAGCGGTTCCACCGCACCAGGCCGGCCGAATCCACGAACACGACATCCTTGGGTTGCAATTCAAACTTGGCGCCTACCGCGAGTGCTTGCGGCGATGCGGCGTTCAGGTGATACACCAAAGGCTTTGCCTCCTCCGTGGCGCGCACGACGAAGATCTGCGAGGTGTCGGCGGTGATCTGGTTGGGCCCGCCTGCCAGGCCCAGTGCCTCGGTCAGCGACAAGCGTCCATCACGCATGACGGAAGCTCCCGGAATGAACACTTCACCCATCACGAATACCTTGCTGTCGTCGCGCGGCGTGACTCTCACAATGTCCCCTGCCTTGAGCATGACTTGGTTCAGGTCCTGGCCGCGCTCGATCAGCGCGGGAAGGTTCACACGAGTACGCCGGCCATCGCGGATCACATAAACCGAACTGCGGTCGCCGGTCGGCAGAATGCCTCCGGCCCTGTTGAGCGCTTCCAACAGAGTCATGGGAACATCGTTGATCGCAACCGTACCCGGCGTCGTCACCTCGCCATCGACAAAGATGCGCTTGCTGCGAAATCCCAGAACGCGAACGGTGATCTGCGGGTCCTGTATGTACTTGGCGGAACTATTGACTATGAGATTGCGCGCCTGAAGTTCAGTCAACCCCGCCACTTTCAGCAGTCCCGTATACGGAAACTGGATATATCCAGCGGATGAGACCGTATAGCCCGGAATGCCCGAGGCGGTATCCCCAATAGCTAATTCCGTTGCCCCAGACCCGATGGCGTAGGTTTGCGTCGGAAGTACGAGTTCGGGGTGATCCCACACGACGATGGAGAGAATGTCGCCCGGCCCGATGAGGTAGGGCCCGGGCTTGCCGACCAGGTGGCCAATGCCTTCGTTGTCCAGCAGCGCTTCACGTGCGCGCTGCTCTTCGAGAACGAGGGACGGCGTGATTTGCTTGATCACCGCCTTGGAGTCCGGGTCCAGCGGATCGGCGAGCTGGTTGGCGTTGAACGTCATACCGGGAGACAAGGCGCAAGCGCCCAGCGAGGACACGAGCGCGATAGCGGCTATGGCTCGGCTCAACGTTCCGAAAAATGTAGTCATGGCGAATCCACTGTGAATGACTTCGTTGCTTGGAAAGGAGCCCGATGCGTAACGGGTTGCGACATTCCACACTCTTTTCCTAGGCCCGCACATTCGACGGATGCCTTAAGCCTTCTCCTACACCGTTTGGAGGTTTCGGGTGAGTTGCGCACTCAATAAGATTTTGTCGGTAGCCACATGCTTTGCGGCACTGCACAGTTTTTGCTTGGCGCAAGGCGTTTCCCCGAACAGGAGTGCGCGATGGACCCGTCCCAAACGGACACGTCGGCAAGGTTCAGCGGGGCAAGCTATCTGTATCGCTTGCTCGACGCCGCGATCGTGATCACCTGCGGCCTGACTGCCACCGGCTTGAAGTTCTCGGAAGATGCCTTCACGGATCCTCCGCAGATTCATTTGTTCCTGATCTACCTTTGCGGCCTGGGCGTGATTGCGATCTTCCCGGCCTTCCGTCTGTATGTGTCCTGGCGTGGACGCCTGTTGACCGATCTGGTGGTGCGCAGCCTTGCCGCGTGGGCCACCGTGTTCGCGTTAGGCATCTTCGTCAGTTTTCTCATGCACCAGACCGGCGCGATATCCCGCTTATGGGCTGCAACCTGGTTTGGCATGGCGGCGCTGGCGCTGGCTGGCGTGCGCATCGCCGTCTATGCGGCGCTGGGCGCGGCGCGTGATCGCGGCATGGACAAGAAGCGTGTGCTGCTCGTGGGCTTCGGCGCGCTGGGCCACGACATGTGGCGCCGCGTGGAGAAATTCCGCGAGGCCGGCTATCAGATATCGGGTATCTACGCCGAGCCGCACGAAATCCTGCCGCCTCAGGTCCGCCGTCTGCATGACCTGAACAACCTGACCGAGTTCGTGCGCGAGAACTCGGTGCGCGAGATCTGGATCGTGCTGCCGATGGAGGCGGGCCAGGAGCTGCGCGAAGTGCTGTATCACCTGCGCAACGACCTGGTGGACATCCGCTGGATTCCCGATGTGATGTCCATCCAGCTTCTGGGACACCGCATCGGCGAGTTCCTGGGTCTGCCCGCGATCCAGCTCAACAGCCTGCCCGCCGCCGGCGTGCGCGGCTGGGCCAAGGAAGCCTTCGACCGCAGCTTTGCGCTGTGCGCGCTGATCGGCCTGGCGCCCGTGATGCTGACCGTGGCCCTCCTGATCAAGCTGACCTCGCGCGGCCCGGTGTTCTTCACGCAGCCCCGCCTGGGCGTGGACGGCAAGGTGTTCCACGTCTACAAGTTCCGCACCATGACCGTGCATCAGGAACAGGGCGTGGTCACGCAGGCCACGCGCAACGACAACCGCGTCACGCGCATCGGTGGATTCCTGCGCCGCACCAGCCTGGATGAGCTGCCGCAGTTCCTGAATGTGCTGATGGGCGATATGTCCGTGGTGGGTCCGCGCCCGCACGCGCTGGAGCACAACGAAATGTACAAGGACCTGGTGCAGCGCTACATGATGCGCCATCGCGTCAAGCCGGGCATCACCGGGTGGGCGCAGGTCAACGGCTTTCGCGGCCAGACCGACACGCTGCGCAAGATGAGCGACCGCGTCGAACACGACATCTACTACATCCAGCATTGGACGTTCAGGATGGACCTGCTGATCATCGCGCGCACCGCGATATCGGGATGGACGGGCCGCAATGTCTACTAAACCGTTGGGATGGCCTGTGCGCGAAGCGCCCGCGCCGCGCGGCGGCATGCTCGCCCGTTCGGACTTCCGCCAGGCGGTCGAGATGTTGCCCCTGGTGTCGATCGATCTGTTGTTGCGGGACCACGTCGGCAATTACCTGACCGGGCTGCGCGCCAATCCGCCCGCCCAAGGCGCCTGGTTCGTGCCCGGCGGCCGGATCCGCAAGAACGAGTCCCTGCGCAACGCGCTGCGCCGCATCGTCAATGACGAGCTGGGCCTGGCGTTGCCCGATCTCGTCTGGACGCCACGCGGCGTGTACGAGCACTTCTACGGCACGAATTTCGCGGGTGAGGCAGGACGCTCCACCCACTACGTCGTCCTCGCCTACGAGGCCGAGCTTTCGCTGGATACCGCAAGCCTTCCTCTGGCCCAGCACAGCGGCTACCGCTGGCTGCCCGGGGAAGTGATCGCCGCCGATCCCGGCGTGCATCCGTACACCCAGGCCTACTTCAAGGAGTGAGAGCCATGACCAACCCCCGTCCCCCTTACCGGGCTGTGATTCTTTGCGGCGGTTCAGGCTCACGCCTGTGGCCGCTGTCGCGCGAGCTGCTGCCGAAGCAGTTCATCCGTTTGACCGATGACCGCAGCCTCCTGCAGAACACCCTGCGGCGATTGGACTCGGCGGGTGCGCAGGCGCGGCCCATGCTCGTGTGCAACGAGGCGCATCGCTACATCGCCGCGGAGCAGGCGCAGGAACTGGGCATCAAGGACGTCGAGGTCATCCTGGAGCCGTTTGCGCGCAATACGGCGCCGGCGATCGCCGCCGCCACGCTGCGGGCGATGCAGGACGGCGAAGACCCGATCATGCTGATCATGCCGTCGGACCACGTACTCGAGGACGGCGAGGTGCTCAGCACGGCCTTCGCGCAGGCCTACGACGCGGCCCGCCAGGGTGCGCTGGTGACGTTCGGCATCAAACCGACCGCCCCGCTCAGCGGCTATGGCTACATCCAGGCCGAAGAGCCCGGCGCCATGGCGCCCGCGCGCCGCGTGCGCCGCTTCGTCGAAAAGCCGTCGCCGGAAGTTGCCCAGCGCTTCATTGACGACGGCGACTACTACTGGAACAGCGGCATGTTCGCCTTCCAGGCGTCGGTCTTCCTGGCCGAGCTGGCGCGGCTGGCCCCCAAGATCCTGGAGCAGGCGCAATCCGCCGTGGCCACGGGCCATGGCGACAACGGCCTGTTCCACCTGGACGGCCCGGCGTTCGAGGCATGCCCCAGCGACTCGATGGACTACGCCATCATGGAGCGCACCGACAGCGCCGTGGTGATTCCCCTGGCCGCCTCGTGGAGCGACGTGGGCGCCTGGGATGCGGTCTGGGGCATCGCCCAGAAGTCGGTGGAAGGCAACTCCACAACGGGCGACGTGATGGTGGAGGACTCGCGCAACTGCCTCATCCATTCGACCAGCCGGCTGGTCGCCTCGGTCGGCCTGGATGACATCGTCGTGATCGAGACGGCCGACGCCGTCCTGGTGGCGCACAAGTCGCGCTCGCAGGACGTCAAGCGCCTGGTCGAGGTCTTCAAGTCGCAGCACCGTTCCGAGCTCAACCACCACCGCGAGGTCCAGCGGCCGTGGGGATCGTACGACTCCGTCGGCCAGGGGCCGCGCTACCAGGTCAAGCGCATCACCGTAAAGCCCGGCGCGCGCCTGTCCTCGCAGATGCACCACCACCGCGCCGAACACTGGATCGTCGTGTCGGGCACGGCGCGCATCTATAACGGCGACAAACAGTACCTGCTGACCGAGAACCAGTCGACCTACATCCCATTGGGCGAGGTCCACAGCCTGGAGAACCCCGGGAAGATCCCGCTGGAAATCATCGAGGTGCAATCGGGTGCGTACTTAGGCGAGGACGACATAGTTCGCTTCCAGGACATGTACGGTCGTGTCTGAAAAGCCCCCACGCCGCACTCGCTTCGCTCGCTTGCTGCCCCCCAAGGGGGCCGTCTTCGCCTTGGGGCGGCCCGGCAGCGAAGAAGCCTCTGCGGAGCGGGAGCCGTTTTGGCGCCCGGGCATGGCAAGAATCTGCCTGCCCGTGGCGGCCCTGTTTTTCGCCGTGCTCGTCACGGTGGGCAACCTGCCCGGGCTGGCGGCGGACATGTCCGATGCCTTTGGCGACAAGCGGCTGCACCTGGCCGCCTACGCCTTCCTGACCGGGCTGATCTACGTATCGGTCAACCGGCGCCCGGCGCTGGTGGCCATGCTGGCGGTTATCGCATTGGGAGTGGTAGATGAATCGATCCAGTCCCTTTTTCCCTACCGAGAGGCTGAACTCTTAGACCTTTTGGCCGATATCTCAGCGGCTGGTGCAACAGTAATCTCTTTGCACATTGGTAACGCAGCCATCGGCTCCTTTCGTGCAGTCACTAAGTCTTAAGGACACAACCATGCCAAAACGGGCACTGATTACCGGCGTAACTGGCCAAGACGGGGCCTATCTGGCGGAGCTTCTGCTGGCCAAGGGCTATGAGGTCCACGGCATCAAGCGGCGCGCTTCGCTGTTCAATACCGCGCGGATCGACCATCTGTACCAGGACCCGCACGACCAGCCCCGCAATTTCGTGCTGCACCACGGCGACATGACCGACTCGTGCAGCCTCATCCGTATCGTCCAGTCGGTGCAGCCCGACGAGATCTACAACCTGGCCGCGCAAAGCCATGTTGGCGTCTCGTTCGAAGAACCGGAGTACACGGCGAACGCCGACGGCCTGGGCACGCTGCGGCTGCTGGAAGCCATCCGCATCCTGAAGCTGGAAAACAAGTCCCGCTTCTACCAGGCGTCCACCTCCGAGCTGTACGGCCTGGTGCAGGAAACGCCGCAGAAGGAAACGACGCCCTTCTATCCGCGTAGCCCCTACGCCGCCGCCAAGCTGTACGCCTACTGGATCAGCGTGAACTACCGCGAAGCCTATGGCATGTATGCGTGCAACGGCATCCTGTTCAACCACGAATCGCCCAAGCGCGGCGAGACCTTCGTG
>DALZRX010000055.1:0-1531 GCA_032015805.1 Achromobacter sp. | reverse complement strand
GCAGGAATGCCTGTACCTGGGCAACCTGTCGGCGCTGCGCGACTGGGGCCACGCCCGCGACTATGTCGAGATGCAGTGGCTGATGCTGCAGCAGGACACCCCCGAGGACTACGTCATCGCGACGGGCATGCAGTACAGCGTGCGCGAGTTCATCAACACCGCGGCGCGCGAGCTGGGCATCCTGCTGGCGTGGGAAGGCGAAGGACTGGAAGAGACGGCGACCGTGCTGTTCTCGCCGGTGCACGACGTCAAGGCCGGCCAGGTCATCGTCCGCGTCGACCCGCGCTACTTCCGTCCGACCGAAGTGGAAACCCTGCTGGGCGATCCCACCAAGGCCCGCGAGAAGCTCGGCTGGTCGCCCCGCACGACGTTCGCGCAGCTCGTCAAGGAGATGGTCGAAAGCGATCTCAAGGACGCGCGGCGCGATGCGCTGGTCGAACAGAACGGCTACGAAATCTACGCCTACAAGGAGTAGCCCGCCATGACGAACCTGGACCAACGCGTGTTCGTCGCCGGCCACCGAGGCATGGTGGGCGCGGCGATCACCCGCGAACTGCACCGGCGCGGCTACGAGAACGTGCTGACCCGCAGCCGCGAGGAACTGGACCTGGAGAACCAGAACCAGGTGCACCGCTTCTTCTCGACCACGCCAGTCGACGTGGTGTACCTGGCCGCCGCCAAGGTGGGCGGCATCCTGGCCAACCAGACGCATCCGGTGGACTTCCTGTACAAGAACCTGATGATCCAGTGCAACGTGATCCGCGCCGCCTATGCGGCCGGGGTGCGCAAGCTGCTGTTCCTGGGTTCGTCATGCATCTACCCGCGCGAGGCGCCCCAGCCGCTGCGCGAGGACGCGTTGCTGACCGGTCCGCTGGAATCCACCAACGAGCCCTACGCCATCGCCAAGATCGCCGGCCTGAAGCTGTGCGAGGCTTATCAGCGGGAGCATGGCGCGCGCTTCATCTGCGCCATGCCCACCAACCTGTATGGCCCGCACGACAACTACGACCTGCACAGCAGCCACGTGCTGCCGGCCCTGATCCGCAAATTCCACGAAGGCCGCGAGGCCGGGGCGGAAAGCGTGACGATCTGGGGCACCGGCGCGCCGCTGCGCGAGTTCCTGTACGTGGATGACCTGGCACAGGCCAGCGTCATGCTGATGGAGCATCCGGACGCCGAGGGCATCTACAACATCGGCGCCGGCCAGGACATCTCCATCGCGGACCTGGCGCGGCTGGTGGCGCGCGTCGTCGGCTACGAGGGCAAGATCGTCTACGACACCTCCAAGCCCGACGGCACGCCGCGCAAGCTCATGGACTCGTCGCGCGTGCAGGCGCTGGGCTGGCGGCCGGAGATCTCTCTGACGCACGGCATCACGCTGGCCTACGGCCATTTCCTGCGCGAGCGTCCGCAACAGGCGCTGCCGGTCGCCTGACGGCCGCGCCAGCATGACAGACAGGGTTACCGATGCTTGGATTCGTGAAGAAACACATCGCCGGCAATGCCTCCTTCTGGGGGCTGGTGGAATACG
>DALZRX010000054.1:0-14134 GCA_032015805.1 Achromobacter sp. | reverse complement strand
GTCCGCGCAGCGAGCTGCCACGAAGGCAGGCAGACGCGGCAGCGCGTCCGGAAGCGGAGGAATCGGGCCCCCAAAGGCCGCACGCCGAGGGAACCGCGCCTGCTCCCATGATGTCGGCTGGCACTCACGCGGTAGACTCCTCACCCGCAAAACCCCAGGCAGGCGTTCCGCGCGCATCTGGTGTGGAGCAAGCCGCTCCCTCGCCTGATCGCTCTATGGGTCAGGTCCACTCCCCCGCCCAGTGGCCCTCTACCCAGGGCGCCGATGCCGCGCCGATGACGCCTCGCCACCACGAAGCGGATTCAAAGCCTGCACCGGCACAACCGGATTCGGCTGCTACGGCCAGCTGGGCGGCAGCGGAACCGGCTGCTCCCGAGCAAACTGTGGGCAGTCACTCGGAGAACATCCAGCACCCGCTTCCCAAAGCGTCGACACCGTTAGAGGACCAGGTCGCTACGCCCTCAATGGCAACGAGCCCGCAGGAGCCTGAAGCAACATCCGCACCTCGGCTGCCTACCCAACCCGATCACCCTGACCACACTCTCTATCAGCAGGTCAGGGAAGGCGTCGCTGCACTGGACGCCAAACACGGCCGCAGGTTCGATGAGGTAAGCGAGCGCATGAGCGCCAGTCTGCTGGTGCTGGCCAAGGACAATGATCTGGATCGCGTCGACCACGTGCTGCTGAGTAACGCAACCGCAGACAAGCCTTCGGGGCATACCCTGTTCCTTGTCCAGGGCGATCCCAACGACCCTTCACATCAGCGGGCCGCCATGTCGACCGAACTGGCCGCAACGACCTCGGTTGAGGAGTCGTTGCAGCAGTTCGACGTGGTTAGCAGGGAGGCACAGCAACGGGCGGTTGCCAACCAGCTTGAGCAGCAGTTGGAAGATCAACGCGTGCAACACGATATACAGATTCGCGCGGCCGCCGGCATGGGCTGAGTCGTAATCTAGCGCGCCGTCCAACCACCATCCATAGGAAGCGCCGTGCCAGTCATCTGCGCAGCGGCGTCGGACGCCAGAAACACTACCATCTCCCCAAGCTGCTCCGGCGTCACGAACTGCAGCGAAGGCTGCTTCTCGGCCAGCAGTTCGCGCGCGGCGGATTCCTGGTCGGTCCCTTCCCGCTCCGCCAGCGCAGTGATCTGCTTCTCAACCAGCGGGGTCCGCACCCAACCCGGGCAGATGGCGTTGGCCGTAATGCCCGTGCCCGCGTTCTCCAACCCGGTCACCTTGGTAAACCCAACCACGCCATGCTTGGCCGCTACATAGGCCGATTTATTCACCGAGCCCACCAGGCCGTGCGCCGACGCGATGTTGATGATGCGGCCCCATCCCTGCTGCTTCATGTGCGGCAAGGCCGCCGCCGTTGCATGGAAGACCGCCGATAGATTCAGCGCCAGGATCGCATCCCACTTCTCGACGGGGAATTCCTCGATGGGCGCGGTGTGCTGGATGCCCGCATTGTTCACCAGGATGTCGATGCGCCCCATCGTGGCGACGGTACCAGCGATCATCTCCCGCACTGCCTCGCCACGGGATAGGTCGGCGCCATCATGCGCCACCCGTACGCCGAACTCGGCCTCCAGGCTGGAGCGGATGCGTTCAATCTCCGTCGCATCGCCGAAGCCGTTCAGCACGATATTGGCGCCCTTCCGCGCCAGTGCCCTAGCGATGCCAAGACCGATACCGCTGGTGGAGCCAGTGACTACCGCGACCTTTCCACTGAACATGGGCAAGCTTCCTTGGGACGGAGGCTCAAGTGTAGATCCACGCCACGCGTGGATGCTCGCCCGCGTCGGCCCGCATCTAGAACCGCAGCACCGCCCGATCAACGGTCGCCAGTGGATTGGCCTTCCGCACCGCCTCAAGGAAGAGCAGGAAGTCGCGGTTGAACAGCGTCAAGTTGTTGGTAAACGTCACGCACTTTCGGCCCGCTGCTTTGCTGAAGCACACCTGCCAGACATAGCGCCCGTAGATCCTGTCGGACGTTCGTGTGACTGAGGTGATCTGCGAAAGTGGAACCGCCGTGGGCACCGGCCCCCGCCGCAGATAGAAAGCTTCCGTATCGAAGAAGTAGTGCTCGCGATCCTCTTTGCCATCCACCAACACCAAGGTCATGGAGGTACCGGAGATCCGGCGAGGGGGATTCAGGCTCAGGCCTGATCCCAACGCAGAGCGGGCTTTCAGTGACGCACGCCGATGGACCAACCAGATGGTCAGCAACGGAAGTGCCGCAAGGGCAGCGACGGCCACGGTTTTCACAACTACCACTGTGCTCGGCACACAGAACTCCTGGATCAACGTTCGGCATTGGCGACCACTTGCCCGCTTGGGCCGGTTCAACCTTGCCAAGCGTGCCGGCCTCGTACATGAGGACGACGCCGGCCCGCCATGGTGCCACGGGTGCGCATTCGATGGAAAAGCCGCCTTACTTCAACCGCTCGACCAACCGCTGCCCCACCTCCAGAGCCGACGCGGGGTTCTGCCCGGTAATCAGCTCACGGTCCACCACCACATGCCCCGTCCAAGGCGTGGCGTTGCTGCTGAATCGCGCACCCGCTCGCTGCAACACGGTCTGCGGGTAGAACTTCATCTCACCGCCGCCCAGCATCGGCTTGGCCTGCTCTTCTTCCTTGTTGCTGATCACCGTCATCTGGTAGCCGCTGTAGATCCACTTCGGCGTGGTCGGCATCGCGCCCGCTTCCAGCTTCGCCACGAAACCATCGGCATCCGGCAGCGTGGACAGAAGCGCGATCGGCCCGTGGCAGACCAGTGCGGTGGTCTTGTTGCGCTTGTGGAAGTCGGCCAGCAGCCGGCCCAGCGCGGGGCTCTTCAGCAGATCCTGCATCGGCGCGTGGCCCCCGGGAATGTAGACTGCGTCGAAGCGCGCGTAGCCCTGCTGCTCGACGCGCGCCAGGCTGACCACCGGCGAGGCCGTCGGCGAGGTCAGCGCGAGCTTCTCCAGCAGATCGTTATGCAGCTTCAGCTGCGCGGCGTCATTACCGAAGTACGCCGGCGTCACCGAGGATGCATCCACCGTCGGCGCACGCCCCTGCGGCGTGGCGAAGGTCACCTCGTGGCCCGCGTCCAGCAGCAGCTTGACCGGCTGCATCAGCTCGTTGAGATAGAAGCCGGTGGACAGCACCTTGCCGTCCTTCAGGTCCAGGTGGTTCTCGTCGGACAGCACCACCAGCACGTTGGCGGCATGGGCGCCGGTGGCGGCCAGGGTCAGGGCGAGCGCTGCGGCCAGCCGGGTCATCAGGTTCATGGGTAGCTCCTCTGGGAATGGCGGCCACTTTATTCATCGCCGCAGCGGCGATAAATTGGCCTCCCCGCAAAAGATCTATTCCCCGGAGAGCCAAATGAGCCGCAAGTTCGACTACCTGGGTGATGTGGAGGTATTCCTGGCGGTGGTCGAGCACGGCTCGTTCACTGCCGGCGCCGTGGCGCTGTCCACCACGCCCTCGGTGCTGAGTCGCGCGGTCACCCGCCTGGAGGCGCGACTGGGCCGGCAACTGCTGCAGCGGACCACCCGCCGCGTGGGCTTGACCGACGCCGGGCGGCTCTATCTGGAACAGGTGCGCACCGCCTTCGGCCTGCTGGACGACGCCGAGCGCGACGTGCAGGGTCAGGACGGCGCACTAGCCGGCCGCGTGCGCCTGAGCGTGCCGACCACCTATGGCCACTACCGGCTGCCGCCCGTGCTGGCGCGCTTTGCGCAGCAGTACCCGCAGGTGCAGGTGGAACTGAACATCACCAACCGCAATGTGGACCTTGTGGCGGAGGGCTTTGACCTGGCTATCCGCCTGGGGCAGCTGCCGGATAGTGGGCTGGTGGGGCGGAAGCTGGAGGACGCACCGCTGCTGCTGGTGGCTGCGCCGGAGTACCTGGAGCGCCGGGGTACGCCGCGGACGCTGGAAGATCTGGAGCAGCACCTGTGCCTGCCGTTTGTAATGCCGCGGACTGGGCGGTTGGCGCCGTGGGTGTTTCGGGATGGCGGGCGGGACGTTGATTGGCTGCCGCGTTCGTCGATTGAGACTTCTGACGATGTGCTGGGTGTAGTGTCGCTGGCCGAACAGGGGATTGGGATCTGCCAGAGTTATGAGTTCATCGTGCGGGAGCGATTGCTGCGTAGGGAGCTGGTGGAAGTGCTGCCGCAGCTGCGCGGGCGGTCGAGGCCGTTCTCGGTGATCTATGCGCCGCATCGGCGGCAGTCGGCGGCGGCGCGGGCGATGATTGAGTTGCTGGTGGGGAATGCGGCTGAGAATGGCGCCGGTCGAAGCCGGGGGCATGTTAACGGTGTCGGGTTTGAACCGATTTTCGGGGTGTGCAGCTGATCGCGCGCCGTTGCTTGGCGAGGCGGACTAAGAACTGTTGCAAAGGAGGCGCCCTCGTTCTTTCAACTCATTCCCACTCTATCATCAACGGGCCTCATAATTCCCTATGAATTAAGGGATTTTTAGCGACCGACAAATCTGTACCGTCGCCATCTACTGTCAAAATCACGCGCTTAATGGTGGCGCGGATTATGGAACCAGTTGCGCGGCGTCGACATTTCCGGCCTTACTGTCGATCAGGATGCATCTTAGCGCGCTCCAGTACGACGGGGAATGTCCAAATGCGAAGAGGTTACAGTTCGCCCAGGAAGTCTCCGACCACGGCTACGCAATGATCGAAGCTGGGCGTGTACTCCAGCGTGGCGATGGCCTCAAACGCGGCGCGCAAGCTGGCATGCGGCGCTCGGATCTGGGACAGGAATGCCTCCCGATGGCGTAGAAGGAATGGCGTCGCGGCCAGAAGCTGCCGAGGCTCGCGCTCGATCACGAGCGCAAAGTCGAAAAGATCCCGCGCCGTGACCCGATCACCGCGGTGGTACATCTTCTTGGCAATGATTTCAGCGACAGTCTCTACTTTGACTGCGCGACCGCCGATATTCCATGTGTCCCAGGCATCGTCCAGCAAATTGGGAGCAGCGACGAAATCGACCTCACCCTCCTCAAACTGCAGTTTGACGAAGGCGCCTGGTTGCTCGGTGTAGTCCTGCGTCAAATCCGCTGCGGCGTCGCTCAATCGCGGCGATACAAAGCCGAGGTACTGGGGGTCAGGCACGAAGATGTCGATGTCTTTGCTCAGTCGATGGCTGTACCGAAACATCAGCACCGTTCCACCACCCAACGTCCAGAACGGGTCCGTGATGCCGCCATACCGACTGATCTCGTCAATCAGTGCAAGCGCCCGCGGGAACAGCTTCTCCCAGGGACCGCTGGGCAATGCTCCGGACTTCATGCCCACAGCTCGCGACGATGCACGGACAACGATCCGGCCAGCTTCGCCACGTTGCGCCAAACCTGCTTTGGCGGCTGGTGTGCATGCGAGGCAGCCTCCTCCACAGCCATCACGACGACAGGCACGGGCGCCTCATCCAGCAAATGTGTCAGGTGCGGAGCAAATGAAGCAGGCACTTCACCACTCGCCAGGGCTTGCTCCAGCATCTCGGGCGCCAGTTCTTGCGCATAGCTGACACTGGCGGTCTTGGCCGCCATCCACAGACCGCGTTTCTTGCGCCGCGCTTGGGTATCCAGCTTAGGACTGTCCAGGCCCAGCACCGCCATGACCTGCCCCACCCGGTTGACACCCAGATCACTCAAGGTGCCGTTCTCCAGGCCGACCAGCGTCTGACGAGACAGACCGCTCAGGTGCGCCAACTGCGCTTGGGACAGGCCCAGCTCAGAGCGCCGGGTCCGCACGGCATGGCCGATATCGATTAGGTTCATGGCGGATAGCAACCGGATAGAGTGTCTGATATTTTTTACATATTACTTCTCCCTGCCAAGGCCTGCAAGAACCGGATCCGACGGCCGCCGATCTACCTCCCGCGCTGCCATGGGTCTTACCTGCCGAAATATCTGGCAACTCGCGCTAATATCGTTGCAGGGCGTAACAGCGCGTAACAGGGCGTAATGCATGTTACGGCGAGGCACCACTGGGGATTCCATGGACGAGACACAACCGCAAGGTTCGGCCGCCGCTGCCGAACTGAAGATTGACGCAACCCTGATCGCCAAATTGAACTTGGCGGACTTTCAGAATGCAGTCCCGTTGGTCCGGGATCTGTGGTTGATCAACGAGACCGACCAGACGCATGAGCAAGTCGAGTTGGTCCTGACTTCCGATCCGCCCTTCCTAAAGCCGCGCCGGTGGCGGATCGACACGCTGGCAGCGGGCTCACGCTATCCGATCCGCGACCTGGATGTGAACCTGGACGGCGGATTGCTGGCTCGGCTGACCGAAGCCGAGACGGCCGCGGTCTCGCTGGCACTGCGCAAAGTGGACGCGGATGCCTCCGCCCCTGCCCTTGTGCAACGCGATATTCACCTGGAACTGCTTCCCCGCAATCAATGGGGCGGTATCTCGCATCTGCCCGACCTGGTCGCCGCCTTCGTCCAGCCCAACGATCCGGCCGTGGATCGACTGCTCAAGCGAACCGCCGAGGTACTGCGCCAGAACGATCGCAATCCTGCGCTGGACGGCTATGCCGGCGGTGCCAAGCGCGCCTGGGAACTGGCCTCGGCCATCTGGGGCGCCACGGCCGGCATGCAGCTGGACTATGCCTTGCCGCCCGCCAGCTTCGAGCAGTCGGGCCAGAAGGTGCGCAGTCCCAGCCAGATCGAAAGCTCGGGACTGGGAACGTGTTTTGACCTAGCTTTGCTGTTCTGCGCCGCACTTGAGCAGGCAGGATTGAACCCCCTGCTTGTCTTCACAGAGGGTCACGCCTTTGCCGGCGTCTGGCTGCAACCCGAAGAATTCTCCACCACAGTCGTGGACGACGTGACCGCTCTGCGCAAGCGCCTCAGGCTCAAGGAACTGGTGCTGTTCGAGACCACCCTGATCACCCAACGCCCCACCGCTCCCTTCAGTTATGCCACTGAACGCGGCGCCCAACAGGTGAACGAATCCCACGATGCAGGCTTCCGATTGGCCGTGGACATCCGCCGGGCGCGGCTGCAGCGCATCAAGCCCTTGGCCAGTGCGGAGGCGGCAGTTGCTGCGGCGTCGGACAGCGAAGGGGCACCGTCCTCTGCCGCTGTACCAAAGATCGAAGACGCGCCTGACCTTCCAGACAGCGCGCCGGCCAATGCGGAAGATGCCAGCCAACTCGATCCCAAGGACCGCCTGCTTCGCTGGCAACGCAAGCTGCTGGACCTTTCACTACGCAACAATCTGCTCAACTTCAAGGGCGGCAAGAAGTCGCTCAAACTGGAAGCGCCGGACCCCGCGGCCTTGGAAGACCTCCTGGCCAGCGGCCAGTCCCTGAAGCTGCGCCCGCGTCCGGACCTGATGGACGGCGCCGATCCTCGTGATCAGGCCATCTACGAAGCCCGCGAACGCGAGAACGTACGCCGCACGCACGCGCTGGAAGCCCTGCAGAAACGTGAGGTTTTTGTCGGCATTCCCGAAAACGAGCTCGATTCACGTCTGACCGAGCTATTCCGCGGCGCCCGCACGACGTTGCAGGAAGGCGGTGCCAATACGCTGTATCTTGCCCTGGGCTTCCTATCCTGGAAACGCGAAGACCGCGACGGCCAGCGCTACCGCGCTCCGTTGATCCTGGTGCCGGTCAGCCTGCAGCGCAAGAGCGCCCGCTCGGGCTTCACGCTCTGCCTGCATGACGACGAGCCCCGCTTCAATCCGACCTTGATCGAGATGTTGCGCCAGGACTTCGACCTGAGCCTAGGCGCCCTCGAAGGTGCACTGCCGCGAGACGAGACCGGCCTTGATGTCGCTGCGGTCTGGAAAATCGTCGGCCACGCCGTCAAGGACATCAAGGGCTGGGAAGTCACCGAGGACGTGGTGCTGTCCATGTTCTCGTTCGCCAAATACCTGATGTGGAAAGACCTGGCCGAGCACAGCGAGCAGTTGCGCGAAAACCCGGTCGTGCGCCACCTGCTGGACACCCCGCGCGATGCCTATCCACCGGGCGCTCCGTTCCCGCAGGTGCGTGAACTGGACCAGCACTTCGACCCCAAGCAAGTGTTCTGCCCCCTGCCGGCAGACTCCTCGCAGTTGTCGGCCGTGCTGGCCGCCTCGCAGGGCAAGGATTTTGTGCTGATCGGCCCACCCGGCACCGGAAAGAGCCAGACCATCGCCAACCTGATCGCCCAATCTCTGGCGCAAGGCCGGCGCGTGCTCTTCGTGTCCGAGAAGATTGCAGCGCTGGACGTCGTCTACCGCCGCCTGCGCGAAATCGGCTTGGGCGAGTTCTGCCTGGAACTGCACTCGAGCAAAGCCCGCAAGCTCGACGTGCTCGCACAGTTGCAATCCGCCTGGACCAGCAGCGGCAAGGCCGATTCCGAGCTATGGAGAGGCGAAGCCGACAAACTCAAACGCTTGCGCGATGCGCTGAACATCTATGTGGAACGCCTTCACCAACGTCGCCGCAACGGCCTGAGCCTGTTCGATGCTATCGGCACCGTCAGCGCGGGACACGACGTCCCGACACTCCCCTTGGCCTGGCCCGCTGCTGATCAACACGATCATGTTGCCATCGAACAGCTACGCAGTGCCGTGGACCGCCTGGAAGTCAATGCACAAGCCATTGGCCATTGCGCGCTGGCGCAGCACCCCCTCGCCCTGGTTGGCCAGGGAGACTGGTCGCCCACCTGGCAGCAACAGCTGATCGCCGCTGCGCGTGAGGTGCTTCCCGCCGCACAGGCGACGATCGAATCCGCCCAGGCATTTATCCAGGCCGTCGGCCTGCCCTCACCCACGTTGACCCCCGAAACCTGCGAAGCGCTGCTGCTGCTCGCTCAACGCCTGCCTTTGGCGGCGGGACATGATTGGCGCTTTGTCCTGCGGCCCGACGCACGCAGCCTGAGCCAACGCTTGCAGGAAGGCGCGGCACTGGTGCGCCGCCATGCGGAACTGAACATGCAGTTGTCCACGCCGTGGCCAACCTCTGTCATGACCGCCTGCGTCGATGGGCTGGCCCTGCTCACCGAGCACCGGCAGACTCACGCAGAGCTCGGCGAGCCCTGGCCGGTACGCATCACCGTCCAGCTCAACCAGGCGCTAGGCCTGCTGGCCCAGCTCAGCGAACATCATGCGGCCCTGTCGGTTCCCTACGGCGAGACGATCGAACAGCTCGACGTCGCCCAGTTGCAGCAGATGTGGGAACAGGCCGAGCAGACGTTCTGGCCAAAGTCGTGGCTGAGTAAACGCAAGGTCACAGCTCAACTTTTCAGCGCCACTACAGGCGGCTCGCAGCCAGACGTCGCCAACGATCTGCAGCATTGGAATGCCATCCGCGTCTTGCGCCAGCAGATCCAGGCCATCGCTCCAGGCGCGGAATGTGCGGACGTCTGGACGGGACTGGACACAGAACAGGACAAGGTGCGCACGGCCCTACGCTGGCAAACCGCCCTGGCTGCCGTACGCGAAAGCCAAGCCTGGGAAGACGACGGCTTCGACGTCATCGCCAATGGCCAATGCGGAGCCACCCTGCAAGCCGATCTGCAACGGGCTCGGCGACTGCGCCAACTCGACCAGAGCATTGCTGCACAGGCATCGCTGGAAACAACGACCGACGGCCTATGGGCGGGCCATGCCACGCAAATCGACCGCCTGCGAGTCGCACTCGACTTCCTGAGCGACTGGCGCAGCCATGCTCAGCAAGGTGCAGTGGACACCCATAGCTTGGTTGAAGAAGGCGCTTGCGGCCCCAAGCTGGCACGCGACCACCAGACGCTTCGCCAGCGAGCCGCTACAGAAAAGGCGCTGATCGCCCTGGACGACTTGCGAGAGTCCACCGCGGGCTTGTGGAAAGGTCTCGCCACCAATCTGGATGACCTCGAACAGGCCTGCCAACTGCGGGAGGATCTGGCTGCCGTGCTGGCCCGCCTGGCCACCACGCCCGAACAGATCTCTGCCTGCAAGGCACCGCTGCATGCGCTATTGGGCGATGCCAACGCACTGCTGGAGCCAGGCGGCCGCATCGCGCTGGCCGGCGCGCGATACGTGGAGAAATGGGAACAGTTGCTAACCCGACGCGAGGCACTAGCGACAACCGGACATTTTGCCGAGGCCGCCCAGACGCAGTGGCAGTCTTTGTCACTCGACGGGCTGATCGAGCAAAGTCAGTCCATCGTGCGCGCCGAACATGGTCTGCGCAGTTGGTGCGCTTGGCGCCAGGCGCGCGACGAGGCGCTGGCACTCGGGCTGACCACGCTGGTCCAGGGCATCGAGCAAGGCCAGGTCGGCCCGGACCAAGCACGCCGAACTTTCGATACCAACTACGCGCGCTGGTGGCTCAACGCCGTGGTCGATCACGAGCCGGTCATTCGCGGTTTCGTCAGCGCCGAGCACGAACAGCGCATCCGCGATTTCCGCGAGCTCGATGAGCGCTTCACCTCCCTGACCCGGGACTGGCTGCGCGCCCGCCTGTGCGCCGACCTGCCCTCGCAGGACAACGTCAGCCGCAACTCCGAATGGGGGCTGCTGCGGCACGAGATGGGCAAGAAGCGCGCGCACCTACCCTTGCGCGAACTGATGGCCCAGATTCCCGAGGCGCTGACCAAGCTCACGCCCTGCCTGCTGATGAGCCCGCTGTCCATCGCACAGTACCTGCAGGCCGGAGCCAACGCATTCGACCTGGTGATCTTCGACGAAGCCTCGCAGATCCCGGTCTGGGATGCGATCGGTGCCATCGCCCGCGGCCGCCAGGTCGTCATGGTCGGCGACCCCAAACAGTTGCCGCCGACCTCCTTCTTCGACCGCGCCGAATCCGGGCTGGACGACGAAGACGTCGAGGCCGACCTGGAAAGCATCCTCGACGAGTGCATCGGCGCCAATCTGCCGACACGGAATCTGAACTGGCACTACCGTTCCCGACATGAAAGCCTGATCGCCTTCTCCAACCATGCCTACTACGACGGCGGTCTGGTCACCTTTCCTTCCCCCGTCACCAATGATCGCGCGGTCAGCTTGCAATTGGTGTCGGGTGCCTATCAGAAGGGAGGCACGCGGACCAACCCCGCAGAGGCCAAGGCGCTGGTCGCCGATGTCGTGGCGCGGCTGACGACCCCCGGTTTCCGAGAAAGCGGGCTGACGATCGGCGTGGTCACCTTCAATGCCGAGCAGCAGAAGCTGATCGAGGACCTGCTCGACGACGCACGACGCAAGGACCCACGTCTGGAGCCCTACTTCGCCGAAGACGAGTTGGAACCGCTGTTCGTCAAGAACCTGGAGAGCGTGCAGGGCGACGAACGCGATCTCATCTATTTCTCCATCACCTACGGCCCGGACTCCGCAGGCCAACTGGCCATGAACTTCGGCCCGCTCAACCGCCAAGGCGGCGAGCGCCGGCTCAACGTGGCCATTACCCGTGCACGTCACGAACTGCGCGTGTTCGCCAGCTTCCGGGCCGAGCAGATGGACTTGGCGCGAACCCAAGCCATCGGCGTGCGCGACCTCAAGCACTTCCTGGAATTCGCCGAACGCGGTGCCCGTGCGCTGGCGGAAGCCAACCGCGGTAGCCTGGGCGGCTTCGAGAGTCCCTTTGAACAGGCCGTGGCCACCGCCCTGGCCCGGCGCGGCTGGCACGTCCAGCCGCAGATCGGCGCCTCCTCGTTCCGCGTCGACCTCGGCATCGTTGATCCCGACGCACCTGGACGTTATCTGGCCGGTGTGGAATGCGATGGCGCCACCTACCATCGCAGTGCCACTGCGCGCGACCGCGACAAGCTGCGCGAGCAAGTCCTGCGCGGCCTGGGATGGGACATTGTTCGCGTCTGGTCCACCGACTGGTGGATCGATCAGGCCGGCACGCTTGACAAGCTGGATGCCCGGCTGCGAGCCGTGCTCACGGCTCAGCGCGAGCGGCGTGCAGAAGAGGCAGAGCGCGAAGCCGAGGCCAAGCGCTTGGCGCAGGCGGCCATCGCGCAAGCCATGGCGTCAGTGACGAAGCCGGACGAGGAAACGGCGGCCCCCATCCAGGCACCAGACCCGATCACACCGGAAGTCTCGGCGACAGCTCCATCGCAGCAAGTCGAGGAAGTCTTTGCTCGCCAGGTCTCCGCAGTAGCAGCCCATGCCGACACCGATGCTGAAGAAATAACGCCACCGGAAGCCTCGCTCTATCGGGTCACAGATCCCACCGAAGCTGTCGCCGGGGCCAATCCCGATAGATTCTTTGACGGTGAATACAACGACATCCTGTCGGCCATGATCGCGCACGTCGTCGATCACGAGGGGCCCGTGCTCGACGCGCTGCTGGCCCGTCGCATCGCCCGTGCCCATGGCTGGCTGCGCACTGGCGGACGGATCCGCGAGCGTGTGTTCCAACTTGCTCGGCGCCGCTATCGGACGACCGATGAAGAGGTCGGCACGTTCTACTGGCCCGAACATCTTGACCCCGCAACGGAGCCGCCTTTCCGGGCGCCTGCCGACGAGGACAGCTTGCGGGCGGCCGATGAGATCAGCTTGCAGGAACTGGCTTCGCTGGCCCGTGCCATGATCGCGCGCGGCGCTCAAGGCGAATCGAGCTACACCGCGATGGCGCGCGAACTGGGACTGCAGAAGTTGGGCGCCGCGAGCCGGGCGCGTTTGGCGCTGGCCTTGCAATCCATATCGCCCAGGCCGTGAGATGACGCTCCCAGCAACAGCCCAAGCCGATCTGTTTCGCCACGTCAGTGCGGAAAAGGCCGCGCTGTATCGCTGTGTCATGGATTGCTTCGCCGCTGCCAAGCGGCAGTTCCGGCTGCATCTTCGCCCCGACGAGGTATTGGAAGACGGCGACTGGTCGACGTTGGTCAGCTCGGCCACGCCCCGGATGGAAGAAATCCAGGCGGCGCTGGCGCAATTGGCCGAATGGGGCAACCTCGAATCCCAGCCGGACACCGCCCGTGTCGCCAGCATCAGCGACTTCTATCGCGCGCGCTTCGTCTACCGACTCTCGCTGGGTGGCGAGGCGGTGGAAGCCGCGCTAGCAGCCTTCAGCCGCACGCTGCGCCGGCGCGCCGAGTTGCAGAGCGTCGCACTTGAGGACATCGCTCTGCGCCTGAAGGCGTTGCTGGCTCTGGCCGACAGCGCCGAACCCGATGCCGTCAAGGTGCACGAAACCCTGCGCGACCTGGTTCGCGTGTTTGAGAGTTTGGCCGACAATGCTCAGGCCTTCATGGCTGGCGTCGGCCGCGGCATCGAATTGCAGCAGGCCGACGTCGCAGCCGTGCTCGCATACAAAAAGCGGCTGATCGACTACTTGGAGCGTTTCATCGGCGATCTGGTCGCGCGCTCCGGCGGCATCGCCCAGCACATCCTCTCGCTGCAGCCGCGCATCGACTCGTTGCTGTGGCTGGCCGCCCAGCGTCAGGCCCGCGACAGCGCGCCGGGCGACGAAACCGAACAACTCGATGCAGTCACGCGCGGCTGGCAGGCCTGGCGCGAACGCTGGACGGGGCTGCGCCGCTGGTTCCTAGCCACCGGACACGCACCCGCGCAGTCCGAATTGCTGCGCGCCAAGGCACGCGCGGCGATCCCGCAGCTGCTGTCAGCCGTGGCCACGATCAATGAGCGCCGCAGCGGACGCAGCGACCGCTCTGCGGACTTCCGCATGCTTGCCGGCTGGTTCGCCGCCTGCGAGGACGATGCCCAGGCACATCGCTTGGCGCGCGCAGCATTCGCGCTCAACCCGGCCCGCCATTTCTCGTTGAACCCCGAACTGGCGTCCGGGGCGCAGGACCTGCCCGCCAGCACGCCCTGGGCCGACGCGCCGCCGCTGCGCATCCATCCGCGCCTGCGCGAGTACGGCCAGGCATCGCCACGCGGCGCACTGCCACGGGTGCAGGCGCGCGACGCCGAGCGCCAATTGCTCGCCGCCCGGTTGCACGAGGAACATACGCAAATCGAAGCCGCTCGCCAGCGCCTGGCCAACGGCCGCAGCACGCGCCTGTCCGAGTTCGACACACTCGACCCGCATGCCTTCGCCCTGTTCCTCGGGCTGCTGGGCGAGGCGCTCACCGCGCAATCCTCGCCCGACGCCGAGGTGGACGTGCCCAGCGGCGACGGCCTGCTGCGCATCCGCATGCAGCCGCTGGCCGCGGATAGCCGGGCCACCATCCACACCGCCACCGGCG
>DALZRX010000053.1:0-14373 GCA_032015805.1 Achromobacter sp. | reverse complement strand
CGTGCGAGGCCAGCGGTGCGGCCGCCGCCAGGAAGCGTTCGCGCGCCTGGGCGTAGCTGCTGGAAAAGTAGCGATCAATGGCTTGCATGTCAGGACTCCTGGTGGTCGATGTCATGGCCGGTGCGATCCTGTATCCAGAACAGCACCACGGTGGAAAGCGTCACGGTGACCATCAGGTACCACGCGGGCGCCATCGGATTGCCCGTCACATGGAGCAGCCAGGTCACGAAGAACTGCGCGAAGCCACCGAAGACGGAAATCCCCAAACCGTACACGACAGACATGCCCGTGGTGCGCACGGATTTGGGAAACAGCTCGGGCAGCATCGTGATGACAGGCGCGGTCTGCATCGCAAGCAGCACGGCCAGCAATGCGATGACCGCCATCAGGCGGCCGCTGCTGGGCGCGGAGACGAGCCACTCGAAGCACGGCAGCAGCACGCAGACCGTGACGGCGCGCGACCAGAAGATCACGCGTTTACGCCCCGCCCGGTCCGCCAACATGCCGACGAACGGCGCCAACACGAAACCGATTGCGCCCAGCACGACGCTGGCGAACAGCGTGGAGGTGGCCGGCAAGCCAAGTTCCTTGGTGGCATAGGCCGGCATGTAGAAGCCGATGATCTGCGCGCACACCATGCCGCCGATCACGAGCAGGATGCCCTTGGCGACCGTGCCCTTGTGGTCGGCGAAGACGCGGCGCAGCGGCTGGTGGCCCGTGGCGGCCTTGCTGGCGCCCGCGGCGGGTGCGGGTTCCAGCGTTTCCTCCAGATTGCGCCGGATATAGGCGCCGACCGGCACCGTGAGGATGCCGATGATGAAGGGCACCCGCCAGCCCCAGGCCTGCATCTGCTCCTTCGTCAGCGCCGCGGTCAGGATCGCCACGGTCAGCGCGCCCAGCATCACGCCGAGCGACTGGCTGCCGAATTGCCAGCTCGAATAGAACCCGCGCTTGCCCGGCGGCGCATGCTCCACCAGCAGCGTCGTCGAGGCCCCGACCTCGCCGCCCGCCGCGAAGCCCTGAATCAGCCGCGCCAGCACCATCAGCACCGGTCCCGCCACGCCCATCTGCGCATGGGTCGGCGCCGCGGCGATGAGCGCACAGCCCAGGCCCATCAGCCACAGCGTCAGCGTCATTGCCGCGCGGCGGCCGTGCCGGTCCGCATACGAGCCGATCAGCATCCCGCCCACGGGCCGAATCAAGAAGCCCACGCCGAAGGTGGCGGTGGTCAACAGCAACTGGCCGTAGCCGGAGGCTGCGGGAAAGAACAGCGGGCCGATGACGAGCATCAGGAAGGTGAAGACGGTGAAGTCGAAGAACTCCAGCGCGTTGCCGATGGTGGTGCCGGCAATGACGCGGCGGCGCATCGATGGCGTGTACAACCCTGGGCCGCCGGCGGCGGCGATGGCGATAGACATGGTTTCCCCCTTGATGTCCGGTCTGGGGCAGCCGGTCCGTGATGCCGGATCGCTGTGCGTGCCCCATCGCCGTGAATATACGGATGGCGCACGATAAGCAAAAGACAGTATTTTCGTTCTTGTGAATACTTTTGCTTATAGCCCTGCCGACCGCTCCCGCCCCCCGCAGCCCACCCCGGAATGACTTGCCCATGAATCTGCGCCAACTTCGCGCCTTCGTCCTGATCGCCGAGCATCGCAGCATCCGCGCTGCCGCACGCGCCCTCTTTGTGACCCAGCCCGCCGCCACCCGCAGCCTGCGGGAACTGGAGCAAAGCGTGGGCGCGGAGCTGGTGCGCCGCAGCGCCAAGGGCGTGGAACTCACCACGTACGGTGAAGCGCTGTACAAGCGCGCCGTGCTGATCCTGCAGGAAGCGCGGCGCGCGCAGGAAGAGATCGGCCAGATGCGGGACGGCGAAGGCGGCACGCTGAACCTGGCCATCAGCTCCGCGGCGCTCACCGTGCTGCCCACCGCACTTGCCGCGTTTCGCGCACGCATGCCCCGCGTCTCGGTGGCCTTCAACGAAGTTGCGCCGCCCTACAGCCACGAGCAGCTCGAATCCGGCCGCTATGATTTCCTGGTGCAGACCGAATACGACGGCGACATCGACGACGGCTTTGCGCGGACCACGCTGTTCACGCTGCCGCTGGCAGTGGGCGCGCGCGCGGGCCATCCGCTGCGCGGCGCCCGCACGCTGGCTGAGCTGCACGATGCGCTATGGCTGCTGCCGGGCAATATCCAGGCGCCCGCGAACCTGCTTCGGCTGGCCTTCGGCGCCCACGATCTACCACCGCCGCGCGACGTGATTCCCTGCCAGTCCATTGCGGTGGCGCTCGCGATCATCGCGGAGAGCGACGCGCTGGGCATCTTCGTGCGCAATCTGTTCGATCACCAGTTGCTGCCGCGCGGGCTGCGCATGGTCCGCCTGGACCACCCCCTGCCTGCGGCGCGCGTGTCGGTCCTGACACGCGCCGACTCGCCGCCGACACCGGCCGCGCAGTGCTTCATGGATTGCCTGCGCGAGGCGCAGGAGGCGCAGCAGGAGCAGGAGGCGATGCTGCGGCCGACGTAGCCATCCACGTGGCCAGGGCCATCGACATCAGCACCAGCAGCGACGGATACAGCATGCTCAGGTTGCGCGCCTCGCCTTCCGCAGCGAACAGCAGGAACAGCGGCACGTTGACCGCCAGGGCGATCCAAACGTGCAGTCGGAATGGCGGGGGCAGCAGGCGCCAGCCGGTGGCTGCCACGCCGGCGATCATCAGCACCATCACGGCGCTCAGGCCCTTGGGCAGCGCGATGCCGTACGTGCTTTCGGTACGGAACCAGTTGCCCGGCGCCAGGAAGTAAAGCAAGTTCGCGCCCGGCTGGAAGCTCACCGCGCCGCCCGGGTTGCCCGCGTAACGCAGCCGCAGCGCCAGGTACACGCAGCCGCACACGAACATCAGCCCCGCCACGACAGCCGCGGCCTTGATGCGCGGCAGGCTGAGCCGAAGGAACGGGTACAGCGTGATCACATAGAAGAAAAACGCCTCCTTGTTCCACGCCGCCAACGCGGCGACGGCGGCAAGCAGGCCCAGCCGTCCCGCCGCGCGCACTGGCTGCTCGACCGGGATCCGCCAGGCCAGGAGAATCGCGCAGGCCATGAACAGCAATTCAAAGAAATCGTAGAAAAAGCCGCCCTCCGTCAGGAAGAACGGCAGCAGCAACGCAAAGACGAGCGGCGCGGCGGTTGCCGTGGGCACGCCGGCGCCTGCTCTCAGGCACACCGACCGCATGGCGAACAACGAGCCGACCAGCGCCATGAAGGTCAGGTAATAGACGATGTGATAGCGCAACGTCACGGGCGCCAGCAGCGCTTCCGATGCGGGATATCGCATGGCAAGCCCCGACCGGCTGTTCACACGGCGCGGGTCCGCCAGCCGCTCGGACAGGTGCATGACCGTCGCGGCCGGCAGCATGTCCTGGATGCCGTTGGCGATGGCCGGCGCAAACTGGCGGTACACGTAGGGGCGGTCTGCGGTGCCCGCCACCATGGAAGCCAGGGAATGCGGCGCGTGGTTGTCTTTCAGACGCCACTTCGTGTAGAAGCCATTGAAGACGGCAGCGGCCACTGCGACATACAGGACCGCCAAAAGAAAACGCCGGTATCCCACGCTATTGAACAAGCGACTCATCGAACTTCCTGAACGCCACCCGGTGTCGATCCCGCCGGCGGCGCCAGCCACTTTGCCAAGGCAAGCGCCAGCAAGCACAGCAACGACGGATACAACATGCTGAGGTTGCGCATTTCTCCCGGCGAGCAGAACAGCACAAAGAGCGGCGCATTGATGACCAGCGCCACTTGCGCGTGCCGGCGCCAGGCTTGCGGCAAGCGCGGCCAGCCGTTGACCGCAGTGCCGGCCAGGACCAGCACGGTCACGAGGCTGAAGCCGCGCGGCAGCAGGACGCCATAGGTGTTTTCCGTGCGCAGCCAGTTGCCCGGGTCCGCGTAAAAACGCAGGTTGTCCCACAACTGGTAATCGACCGTCGAACCGGGATTGCCCGCGTACCGCATGCGCAGCGCCAGATAGACGCAGCCGCACACCAGCAGCAGCACGGCCACCGCGCCCGCCGCCTGCGGGCGGGGCAGGTTGCGCCGCAGCAGCGGATACAGGGCGGGCGTGAAAAAGAAGAAGGCCTCCTTGTTCCAGGTCGCCAGTCCCGCCAGCACCGCCAGCGCGCACAGCCGCATCGGTGTCTGGCGTGATGCGCCGCCCGCCAGCAGCACGGCGCTCATGAAGAACAACAGTTCGACGAAATCGTAGAAGTAGCCGCCCTCCGTCAGGAAGAACGGCACCATCAACGCAAGCAGCGCGGGTGCGGCCGTTGCGGCGACCGCGCCCGCGCCCGCTTGCAGCGCCACGCGGCGCATGACGAAAAGCGACGTCAGCAGCGCCGCAAAGGTCAGGTAGTACACCAAGTGATAGCGCAGGGTGACAGCCGGCAAAAGCGCTTCCGACGCTGGATAGCGCATCGCCAGGCCCGAGCGGCTGTTCACCCGCCGCGGTTCGGCCAGACGTTCGGACAGGCGCGCCACCGTGGCCGGGGGCAGCAAGGCCTGGATCCCGTTGGCAAGCGCCGGCACGAACTGGCGATACACATAGGGACGATGCGCCGTGCCATCGACCATGTGAGACAACCCAAGCGCCGGATGGCCATCATTGAGCCGCCACTTGGTGTAGAACCCGTTCATCACGGCGGCCGCCACCACGATGTAGGCGCAGCAAAGCAGGAAGGTGCGATACCACGCGCCATGGAATCGAACTTTCATGGGTTGCGTACTCACTTCGAAATCAAAAACACGCCGATGGCGATGAAGGCCGCGCCTGCCACCCGCATGGCCGTGATGGCTTCCGTGCCGGACAACAGGCCATACGCAAACACACCGGCAATCGCGAAGGCCACCATCAACGGGTAGGCAAGCGTCAGATCCAGATGCCGCAGCGCCAGCGCGTAGAAGCCGAAGCCCAGCCCGTACGCCCCGATGGCACCCAGATAGGGCACCGCCTGGCTCAGCATCGACGGCGCGGCCGCCTGTACGGCGCCCGCTCCCGCCACCTTGAGCGCCACGCTGGCCGTCACGCTGCAGGCCGCGCTGAGTATCAGCCAAAGATATGCCATGTCTAGGTCCTTACGAGCAAAACCACCACCGCCACCCATGCCAGCACCGCGAGGCGTATCTGGTTGTCGGCAAGCAGATCGCGGCCCGGCTCTTCACCCGATCCGCCCTTGTACAGCAGATATAGATAGCGAAAGACGCCGAACGTGACGATAGGCAGCGTGACGACCAGGTGCCGCGTCCCGTGCAGCGCCGCGGTGTCCGCGTCCACCGTATAGAGGCCATAGGCAAGCAGTGTCGTGCTGGCGGTGATGGTCAACAGGACGTCCAGCAGTTTCGGCGAATAGTGACGGAGCACGGTGCGCGTACTGCCCCGCGACGCGGGGGCATCGGCGGGCGCCGAGGCGATCTCGGCGCGCCGCTTGGCAAAGCCCAGGAAGAGGGTCAGCATGAAACTGCACAGCAGCATCCAACGCGACGGGATGATGCCTACCGCGTAGGTGCCGCAAGCCAGGCGGATCATGAAGCCGGCCGCGATGCAGAAGACGTCGACCAGCACCTTGTGCTTCAGGCGCAGGGTGTAGGCGATGTTCAGGGCCAGGTAGCCGGCCACGGCCAGCGCCACCGCCCATAGTCCGAAGACCAGCGGCAGACCGAGCGCCGCGCAGAACAGCACGACGATCATGGCGCGGGCGACGGGCAGGCTGACTTGCCCGCTGGCAATGGCTCGCAGCCGCTTTTTGGGGTGAACCGCATCGGCGGCGCGGTCGTGGTAGTCGTTCAGGACATAGACCGCGCTGGACGCCAGGCAAAACGCCACGAAACCCACGCCCACGGCAAACACCAGCGCCGGGTCCGACCATCCGTGGCTGAATATCAGGCCGATCAGCACAAAGCCGTTCTTCAGCCATTGTTGCGGCCGCAGCATGGAGATCAGGGGGCTCATGGCTTGACCGCCTGCCCGCGATACCACGCATGGTGGGCCGCGTCGATGAGCCACTGGTCGCCGCGGCTGTCCCCGTAGGCATGGAGTTCATACTGGTCCTGGCCGCCGTAGCGTTCGGTCAGGCGCCGCAGTTTTTCCGGGCCCCAACAGTTGTGGCCGTCGAAGTCGCCGGTCAGCCGGCCCTGGGCATCGACCGCCATCCGCGTACAGATGAGGTCGTCGAACCCGAGGTAACGCGCCACTTCTTCCAAGTAGATATCGGGCGAGGCGCTGACCAGTACGCAGCGGTCGCCACGCTGCTGGTGCCAGCGCAGCCGCTCGATAAGCGTCGGCCGCAGCGGGATGGTGTGCACCCAGGCGCGGGCGATGTGGGCAAGCTCGGCACGCGGTCGCCCACGCAGCGCCGCGCGGCAGAGCGATCGTTTTGCGTCTTCGTTGCTGCGCATGCGCAGCGCGAACGCGGTCAGCGCTGGCGCGGTCCGCAACAACGCCGCCAGCAGGCCGATTGTTGAAAGATGGGCCAGGAAAGGGACAAAGGTGTCTCGTTGCGTCAGCGTGCCGTCGAAGTCGAAGGCCGCGATCACGCGCGTGGAAGAGGGAGACTGCGGTTGTATAGCCATACTGCTTTCGCGACGGAACCCCAGCGGGCCTTGCCGTCACAAACTATGCCGGAAAATGCGTCAGCGCCCAAGGCGCGGAGCCGCGATGTCAAACGGCAGGCCTGCCAGAACATAAGCCTGCGGCGAACCGTGTGTGTCTATTTCAAAATCTGTGCGTTTGTAACACAGAAACGTATAGTTCATGGTATCCGGCGCGCAACGAGGGCAAGCGCGAGAGAATCGCGCGAATCCTGCCGTTCTTCTTGCTGCCTTCAGCTTTTCTTGAACGCGCCTTCCTCTTCCAGCACCTGGTTGGCCACCTTGAAGGCGTCCAGCCCGGCCGGAATGCCGCAGTAGACGGTGGCCTGCAGCAGGATCTCCTTGATCTCTTCCACCGTCACGCCGTTGTTCAGGGCTCCCTTGACGTGCAGCTTGATCTCGGCCGGCCGGTTCAGCGCCGTCAGCATGGCCAGGTTGAGCATGCTGCGGGTTTTCTTTTCAAGCCCGGGCCGGCCCCAGGTGTAGCCCCAGCACCACTCCGTGGTGATGCGCTGGAACGCCATCATGAAATCGTTGGCGCGCGCCAGCGATCCGTCGACGTACTCGGCGCCGAGCACTTCGCGGCGCAGGTCCAGGCCTTGGTCGAACAGGGCCTGGGTTTCAGTGTTGGTGTCTGCCATGGTTCCTCCGGAATGGTGGCCGGCGGGTCATGCTGCCCGCCCGCGGTTGTCGTCCGGCCGATTGTGAGCGCCACGCGTGGGCGTCGTCAAACCTGGCGCGAGACACGGCGATGGAGACACTGCCGCAACGTCGGGAAACCATGGGCGTAAAGACAAATGGCACGCAGCAAAGGCCGTCAGCCGCAAGCGCACGGTGTCGGCCCAATGCGCGGGCGTGACCCTTACAACGAATAACGATAGTCGCAGTTCAGCGTGGCCTGCAGCGGCGCCGGGTATCCCGTTGCCTCCTTGCCGCCCGGCCGCGGGCCCAGCAGCCGCGCCTGGAACGTGCCGGCCATATCGCCGCTTGCCGTCTTTGTCACCGCCACCGTGGACGGGAGCGCGTACAGGGTCAGCGCCTGCCCCTCTGCGGGCGCGACCAGCGTGAACACCGTCTGCGAGAAATTGGCGACGACGTAGCCGGGTGCGCTGTCCGACGCAAAGGACAGCGTGGCGGCGCCGTAGGTCAGGGTCAGCGCCAGTTCATCGGAAGACGGCGAAGGGATTTCGCCCTTCAGCGCCACCTTGCCGCTCTCGGAAATACAAGACAGCAAAGCGGGCGCGGACCCGGCATGGGCCCCGCCCGCCAGAAGCGCGATGGACAACAGACAGGTGGCGCGTGCAATCATGGTCATTCCTCACCGGCTCCGGCGTGGCGCGAGCCGGCAAAATTTCGTCAGGAATATATCAGACGGTCATCCTCGCCCGAGGCGATCCGTATAGGATGGAGGCGTCGTCCATCAGAAGGAGCGCTTCCATGCCAACAATGCGACATCATGTCCTGGCCGTCATGCTGGCCGCCGCCCTGCCCCTTGCCGCTCATGCCGAATCGGTCACCCTGCAGGTCGAGCAGGCCACGCCCGGCGCCGATCCGCATACCAACGCCCGCGTGGTGGACATCAAGCTCAAGCCCGACAGCAGCAAGGCGTTGGCGAACTTCACGCGCGAGCGCGTGGGCCAGCGGGTGCAGTTCCGTGCGAACGGCATTCTCCTGTCCTCAGCAACGCTGATGAGTCCGCTCGAAGGCGACAGCCTGCGCATCACCGCCGGCGAGCACGGCTTTGCCGGCAAGTCCGCGGAAGAGATCGCGCAGGGCATCATGAAGGACGGCGCGCTGACCATGGACGACGAAAACAGGTAGCCACGCGCCCCTTCCGCACGACCAAAGCTGGCGCCCGCGCATGCGGCGCCAGCTTTTTGTTTATGACGTTGCGGCGCGATCGCAACGGGTTTCAGTCATCTGTCATTAACCTTTCATTTCGGACTTCTAGTATTGCTCGTCCCCATCGGGCATCAGACCCAAAGCCAGGAGTTCAAATGAGCAAGTCCATCTCCGACAAGACCGTCCGCAATCCCAGCCAGAGCACACCGTTCAGCGAGATTCTCGAAAAGAACATGTCCCGCCGCATGGTGATGCGCGGCGGTATCGCCGCCGCCTTCGCGACGATGACCAGCCTGGGCCTCGCCGGCTGTAATGGCAGCGACGACGACGACGATGATGTCGACAACGGCGGTGGCGGCCAGAACCCCGCGCCGGAAGTGCCCGGCGGCGAACAGCCCGCGGCTCCGGTCAAGCTCGGCTTCGAGTCCCTGCCCACCTCCATGACCGACGCCTGTGTCGTGCCGGCCGGCTACGTCGCCCATGTGTTCGCACCGTGGGGCACGCCGTTCAACGACAACGCCAACCCGTGGGACCGCAACGGCAACAACAGCTCGACGGACCTGCTGAACTCCACCGGCATGCACCACGACGGCATGCACTTCTTCCCGATCAACGGCAGCTCCACTGAAGGCCTGCTGGCGGTCAACCACGAATACATCGACCAGAAGGCGCTGCACCCCAACGGCGCCACCGTTGTCGCCGGCAAGCGCCCCATCGAGGAAATCCGCAAGGAGATCAACGCGCATGGCGTGGCAATCCTGCACGTGCGCCTGGAAAACGGCCGCTGGAACATCGTTCACAATTCGCGCTACAACCGCCGCTTCACGTCGGCCACGCCGATGAAGCTGGCCGGTCCTGTCGGCGGCACGGACCTGGTCAAGACCCCGTACTCGCCCAACGGCACGATGGTGCGCGGCACCAACAACAACTGCGGCAACGGCTACACGCCGTGGGGCACCTACATCACCGCTGAAGAGAACTGGGCCGCCTGCTTCGTGAACACCGGCACGCGGTCCCCGGCCCAACTGCGCGTGGGCGTGCCGGACGACGTCGGCCGCTACCAATGGGAAACGGGCGCCGCCAATCCGCTGGAAGTCCAGGGCGAATTCGCGCGCTTCAACATCACCGAGACCGGCGCCGACTTCACGCAGGACTGGCGCAACGAAGTCAACGGCTTCGGCTACCTGGTTGAAATCGATCCCTTCAACGAGAACAGCATCGCCACCAAGCGCACCGCGATGGGCCGCTTCGCGCACGAAGGCTGCGCCTACGCCATGCCCGAGGCCGGCAAGCCGCTCGCCTTCTACAGCGGCGACGACTCGCGCTTCGAGTACATCTATCGCTTCGTGTCGGAAGCCGTGTGGGATCCGAAGGACGCCGAGCGCACCGACCGCCTCGCCGTGGGTGCGAAGTACCTGGACAAGGGCACGCTGTACGTCGCGCGCTTTGACGCCGACGGCACGGGACAATGGATTGCGCTCACCGGCACCACCGTGGGCGCCGGCGGCCGCACGCTGGCCGATGAATTCGGCAGCCTTGAAAACATCATCATCAACACCCGCGGCGCCGCGGACTTCGTCGGCGCCACGCCGATGGACCGCCCGGAATGGACGGCCACGCACCCGACCAACGGCGACATCTACCTGACGCTGACCAACAACACCAGCCGCAACGCCAGCAAGGGCACCAACGCCCCCAACCCGCGCCTGAACAACGTCAACGGCCACATCGTGCGCTGGCACGACGAGCCGGGCTCGACCAAGTTCAAGTGGGACATTTTCGTGTTCGGCTCCGACGCGGCCGCCGATGCCGACACCAATCGCTCCGGCCTGACCACGCTGAACCAGCTCGCCAGCCCGGACGGCCTGGGCTTCGATCCGCGCGGCATCCTGTGGATCCAGACCGACAACGGCATCGATGGCGGCCGCAACAACAACGTGGCCAAGGCGACCAACGACCAGATGCTGGCGGTGATCCCCGGCGCGCTTTCGGACAGCACCGGCACGGGTCCGGCAATCAACGCCACCAACCAGACCGACCTGCGCCGCTTCTTCATCGGCCCGAACGAAGCCGAGGTGACCGGCTTTGCCTTCACGCCGGACTACACCAGCATCTTCCTGAACATCCAGCACCCGGTGAACTGGCCTGCCTACGACACGGACGATGCGACGAGTGCCACGCCGGGCGTCGTTCGCCCGCGCTCGTCCACCGTGGTGATCCGCCGCGCGGATGGCGGCCCGATCGGGGTGTGATGACGCGTGATCCGGGGTGACCCGGTCACTTTGATCGCAGCATGAAAATGGCCACCCTCTCGGGTGGCCATTCTTCATTGGCGATGCGCTGGGGGGCATGGGCTGGCAAGCACCGCCATGCATGCCTCGAGCACGCGTTCCGGATGGATTGAATTGATTTCCGACGATCCCGCTTCGGGCACGACATCGCGGGTGTACTCGCGCGTCCAGAACCACTCAGGATTGGGTTCGTTGAACACGCCCACATAAGGCACACAAAGCCCCTGCGCGATATGGGAAGGCCCGCAGTCGTTGGAGACGATCAGGCGGGCGCCCTGCATCAGCGCGACCAGCTCGGGCACGGTGCGGGAATATTCCAGACGAACGTCGGACCGCTGCAAAGATGCCAGGTGGTCGCGTTCGGCGGCCTCACTGGGACCCAGCACGAACGTGAACGTCGCGCCGCCGCCCAGCCGGGCTTGGAGCAAGTCTGCCAGCGCGATGTAATGATCCACCGACCATCGCTTGAACGCGCCCTTGCCACCACCGGGAATCAAGACGATGTCCGCCGGCTGCACCTGGCCCGCACAGGGCCGGCCAATTTCCAGGAAGCATTGGCGCGCGATGGCCTCGGGATCGTGGTCCTGTATCGTCGTCAGCACGCGCATGTTCGCCAGCCCGATGTACTCGCGGATGTCCTTGACGTGGGAATGCGTCCAGACGCAGTCGCCGATCCGGCGGTTACTGAAGCCCAGGCGCAGCGGGGGCCGCCGCAGCAGATTGATCAAGGCGAAGCGCTCGCTGGAATGGTGCAGCGACAGCGAGGCGCTGGCGCCTCGGGGCAGCGCCCTGACCTGCTCGCCGAATGCACCCGCGCGGACGAACTGGTCGACCCATGGCAGGGACGTATAGAAATGCCCCACCTCGAACCGGGACACGACGCGAACCTGCTTGTCCGGCCATAGCTTCTTCGCAAGATAAAGCGCGGGAAACGACACGATCTGGTCGCCGAACCGGGATTTGTTGCGAACGAATACAACGATATCTGACATGGCCCTTCAGTAAATCAAAATAAGCACGAGATCGTGAATTTTCGCAGAATGACGCGCAATCCGAAAAGTCTGAAAGGTGCGCCGGCAATTGACATGGGTCAACCCGGGCATCCCGATCCTGTGCGCGACGCCGGCAGGGGCGTATCTCCCGACGTATTGCCCGCGAACTTGCGGATCTTCTCGGCCAGCTCGGGCGTCGCCTTTTCGTAGCCGTAGCAGTAAGGCGGCGTCGGCGCCGACTCGGGACGGTAGTCCTTGAGCACCGGCTCCGCATCGCCCAGGTACAGGTTGTCCTTCAAGCGCAGAAAAGCCTTGTAATCGCGGGTATAGCCATGATCCGCCTTGCGCTTATCGTAAGCGCCGCGGTCGGAGTCGCCGTTGTCCAGCGCACTGCGTTTGGGTGCAATGGGGATGTAGCGGCAGTAGTTCACGTTGATCCCTTCCACCGTGGGAAAGAACTCGGGTTCAGCACACTTGCGTTGGGCGTCGTTGTTGAAGATGTTGCCCTCGACCAGCGCCTTTGCCTCCAGGCTGAAACTCATGCCGTAGAAGTCCCAGTTTTCAAGCAGATTGTTGAAAAGGTGGAACGTGCCGAACTGCGCGCGGGGATTGCGCTGGACGGTGTTGAAGAAGTAGTTGTGATGCAGCGTCACGCGCGCGATCGAATCGCGTTCGTAGTTCTGGAACAGATTCTTGGACGTGATGTTGTTCAGCAGCATGACCTTGTTCGAGTTGTGGAACTTCGTCCACGAGATCGTCACGTCGGTCGAGCCGTTCTTCACATTCAGCAGGCGGTCCGACATCCGCGACAGGTCCATGTGGTCGACCCACACATCGCGGCTGTCGTTGGCCACGTTCACGGCCTGCGTGATCCGCGTGAGCCGCCCATCGATCGTCAGGTGCGTCAGGATGACGTTGTGGCTGCCGTACACGCCCAAGCCGTCGTCGATCAGTGCGACGCGCTTGCCGCGCCCGTCTATCGTCGTGTTGGACGGCACGCGCAACTGCGACTTCAGGACAATGGTCATGTCGGACGCGAAGCGGATCCACGTGGGCCCCTTGCGCGCCTGCGCCAGCGCCGCGCGCAGCGTGCCGGGGCCGGCGTCCTGGTCCGAGGTCACTTCGATGAGTTTTCCGCCCAGGCCGCCGGTGGCCTTGGCGCCATAGCCCTCCCGCTGCGCAAGCAACGCAGAAACGAACGGGCACTGTTCATCCGGCGCCGCGCATTGCTCGCCCGCTGCCGCCACGCCGCCATACAGGCCGGCCAGCGCCACCAGACACGCCATCACATGCTTTCTTACTTGCATCCCAACCGCTCCCATTGCTTCACGCCGACGGATCCGCCGACGTCACGTGGCGCCAGATGCCGCCGCTGAGCCGCAGGTTCTCTGGTGCACCGGCCAGGTGTTCCCGCAGCCGGTCGAAGTACGCCTTTTGCCAGCGCTGCGCATAAGCATCCGCGTCCTCGCCCGGATTCGCGGCAGGCAGCATTTCAAGCGTGTAGGCCACCTGGCCGTTCTCCCAGCGCGGTGCGTAGAACACGGAGGGCACGCCCAGCCGATGCGCCAGATGGGCCGCGAAACCGGAATAGGTGACGTCCTGTCCTTCGAAGGTCGTGCGCGGCGCGGCGGGGTTCGCCGCGCCATCGATGGCCAGGCACAGCACGTAGCCCGAGTTGATCGCCCGCATGCACGCCTTGGCGACCTGCGTCTCGGTCTGGTCGGCCGTGGAAATCAGCGCCTCGGCGTAGCTGCTGCGGGCAATGCTGGGCGCCGACGCGAGCCAGCGCGACGGAATGCCCACCAGTTCGAGGGCTATCAGGCCGGCGTACATCGGACCGACGTGCGCCGTGGCGACCACGACGCCGCGCCCGGCCGCGAGCAGCGGCGCAAAGAAGCGCTCGCCCGTATCCAGCTCGCCCAGCATCTCCATGGCTTCCTCGACCCGCTCCTCGCGGCATTCCAGCCAGTCGAACAGCAGATGGTCGATCATGTGGCCCCAGCGCGCACGGCGTTCCCACGCGGCGCGGTCGATGGAGGTGTCGCCACGCATTGACCAGGCCCAGTCCAGGCGCGCCTTCGGGATTGGCGCGGCGTCGAGATTTTCTTCCATGCGCGCGAGGGCTTCCGGAAACGTCTCCGGCAGCTTCGCACCGCGCTTGGCGACGTACTGCGAGAACATCTTCTCGGCTTCTTCCTTGCGGCCCGCCTGCGACAACGCGCCAATGGCGGACCGCTGCCACAGCAGGTTGTCGGGCGACTTCTCCGCCAGCTTCATCATCTGGTCGGCGGCCTCGTCGTATCGCAAGGTGTAGCGCAGCGCCCGCGCATACAGGCCGCGCGTCTGCTCCAGATCGGGCGCCAGTTCGATGGCGCGCGCCAAAGGCGCGACCGATTCCTTGTAGCGGCCGGCGCGCAGCAGGGTTTCCCCATAGAGCGTCAGCAGGCGCACGTCTTCCGGCGCCGCCTGCAGGCCCGCCTCGAAATGCGCCAACGCAAGCGTCTTGCGGTCTTCTTCGGTGCCGCGCCGCAGATGCGCCAGCCCCAGCGACGAACGCAGCGCCGCGCAATCGTGGCCGGCGCGCAGCGCGCCATCGCCAAGGCGG